>JACQUI010000197.1 GCA_016210395.1 Chloroflexota bacterium
CGCTTGAAGAACACCGTGACTTTCAGATACCTATTGTTCGCCGCGACGATGGGCCCGCCGTTTGTCGCAACGGACTCCGGCCCGAAGGCCACGCCGTCGGCGCTGCTGGATACGCGCACAACAATGGCGCTATCGCCGGGCGTGCTGGCGTTCCAGCTAATGGAACCCCAGTCCGTGCCGGCCTTGCCGCTGTCGTGCACGACCGTCCAGCTCCCATCGGTGGGCGCTCCCACCAGGATGCTGCCGGTCATGTCGCTGTAGTTGTAGGGGCTGGCGCCTGGTCCAAGATCGACCTCCAGGTTGACCGCGCCCACATGGACCCCGCCGCCGCAGCCCGTGCCGCCGCAGCCCAATGGCCCGGCGTTGGGATCAATGCGGGAAACGCTGTTGCTGTTGATATTGGCCACCCAAACCTTGCCGGCGGCGTCCACGGACACGCCCGTGGGGCCGTTGCTGGTGGGCAGTGGTACGACGCCCACGAGGGTGCCATCATTCAGCACGTGGCCCACCGTAGTGGCGCCGAAGAGGGAATGGGCCACCCAAACCTGGTTGTTGCCGTCAACGGCGCACCCCTGGGCATTCTCATTGCCGTGGGAGAAGACGCCCAGCAAGGTGCCGTCGGGCGCGAACTTGCGGATCTGGTTCCCGCCGAGGGCCGTGTTCCACACGTTACCCAAGCTGTCAATGCACAGCCCGTAGCTGTCATGCCAGGCAGGTTCGCCTTCGCTGCTGTTGTAGCACAGCGAGTTAGCGTCGGTGAGCGGCAGGCTGGTGTCCCAGCGCAGCAGATCCCGCGCCGACCAGATGACGCCGTCCTTGGTGATCAGGCCGCCATAGCCGCCGCACCCGATGCCGGGCTCCTGGCGAACAATTGCGCCTGTCAGACCGTTCAGCTTGTCGTATGCCCGTTCGCTGCCGAGGCCGCCCACCCACACGTCGTTGCTCTTGTCCACCGACACATGGCGGGTGGCTTCCTCGTTCACGCGAGTGTAGTTGACGACACACTCGTCCGCCGCTGTGGAGACGCCGCCAAGGCTGTTGACGCCACCTGCGTTTGTCCACGGGCGGATATCGCCCAGGCCGGTGGAGGTGTCAATGATGCCGTTGCCGTTGCGGTCCTTGCACTGGCCATTTTCCACCAGGCCGATCCGGACAACAGATCCCATGTTGTTGGAAACCGCGGGGACGCCCGGCGCAATTGCGCCCGCCTCCACCCAGCCGCCCTCGTCCCGGTTGCCTGCCCAGACGCTCCCGTTCTTGTCCACGGTGGTGCGTGAGGGGTTGCGCGCCATCCCGTCCGGCGAGCTCCAGTACTCGCCTTTGATAGCGCCGGTGACCGCATCTATCTTGATGATCGTGCCCCTGCCTGAGGCCGCCACCCAAACGAAGGGGAAGGCTTTGGTGGTGTCGTCAAGCTGGAGCTGGTCGGCCACGTCGTGGTCAACGTTGATCAGGACGCCCTTGTCGAAATCGGCGTTCAGCGTGTACGTGGCGCTGCCGGGGGATGCGCCGCCGCCGGGGACGGTGATCTTCTTTTCCACCTCCAGCGTCTCGCCTGCGTTCAGAAGGCCGGTGACCAAGGGAGGCTCGACCTTGCCCGGGTTAGGCACCATGATGGTGATGCTCTGCACGGCGAAGACAACGCCGTTGACGGCGAACTCCACCACGCAGGAGTAGACCCCGTGTGGCGTGCCGGACGGGACAGTGATGGTCTCGTCCATCGTCACGACCGCGCTTGGCTCCAGGCCCGGTATTGGATTCGGCGACAGGACTACCTGGATTGGCGGGCAGCCCTTGGGCGTGGCCGTCAGGGTGAGTTCAGGTATCTCAACCCATTCCTTGCTCACCACGCTGGAGGACTGGGTAGCGCCCGTGGAGTCCACGAAGGTGGCAACGATGAAGTCTTTGCCTACCACCGTTCCTGAATAGGTAAAGGTAGCCTTGCCGCCGGCGTTGGTCATGCCCGTGCCGATGAGGCCCTTGTTGGGACCATCCAGCACCTTGAAGGTGACGGTTGTGCCGCTCAGCGGCGCTTCGTCCTCCGTCACGATGGCAGTCAAAGTATGAGGAGAGCCAACGGGGTTGGTGCTTGCCACAGGCTCCAGCTTGATGTCGCTGATAACCACGAGCTTTTCGCCGCGGGCCAGGATGTACGGCGTGCCTACCGTCCCATCGGGCGCCGTGTAGGAC
>JACQUI010000209.1 GCA_016210395.1 Chloroflexota bacterium
GCAGCATGCTGCGCCCCTACAGGGACTCCCCCAGCAGCCTCCGGCAGGGAACGCGGTTCCCTCGCACCCTCCTTGGCATGAAGGCAATTATCGGGCAAGGCGCCTGCGAGGGAATGGGGAGTGGAAGAGGGCTGTGAGTTGGCGTGGAGGGAAGAACCTAGCCCCTGCCCCTTCCCTGGGAGGGAAGCGTCACGGCTGGCGCGCCGCCTGGTACTTGCGTCCCAGGGCCTCTTCCCAGGCCAGGTAGTGCTCCATGCGGGCGCGGTCGCCGGGGATGGCGGCTACAACGTCGTCGGGCTGGCCGGTGTAGCCGCCCATGCCTTTTTCCAGGGGCAAGCCAGCGCCGGCCCAGGCGGAGCGCCCGCCCTCCAGGACGGAGACGCGGGTGTAGCCCATGCCGCGCAGGGCGGCGGAGGCCAGGGTGGACAGCACGCCGTCGTTGCACACGAGGGCCACAGGCGCGGCCGGGCCGGGCGCGAAGGCGGCGATGCGCGGCTCCAGCCAGCCTCTGGGGACCCAGACGGCCCCCGGGATGTGGCCGGCGGCGTAGTCGCGGCTGGTCTCCAGGTCTATGACCAGGCGAGGACTGGAGTCGCGGAGGGCCTCGCTCAGGCCGCCGGGCGTGAGGAAGCGTGCGTCGCGGCGCGCGTCTGCGAGGCCGAAGGGGACTGCAGGCGGCGTTCCCTGCTCCAGGGGGAGGCCGGCCCTGGCCCAAGCGGATGCGCCGCCGTCCAGGACGGAGACGTTGGGCAGGCCCATCTCGGCCAGCCACCAGGCGACGAGGGTGGCGCGGGCGCGCCCGTCGCAGGCCAGGACCAGGTGGCCGGCGCGGACAGCGACGATCTCGTCGGCGCGTTGGATGACCTGGCCGCCGGGGAACCACTGGAAGCCTGGGATGTGGCCTTGCCGGTACTCCTCGGAGGTGCGCACGTCCACCAGGTACAGGGTGTGGCTATCGCTGCGGGCCTGGGCCGCCTGGAGCTGATCAATGGTGAGATAGGGGATACGGCGCTCTTCGGCGAGGCGGGCGGCGAAGCGTTCGGCCTCGGCCCGGCCCTGGGGCGAAGGCGAGGGAAGGGGCTGGGAGTCAACGCCGGTCTGCAGTTGGTAGCCGGCCAGTAGCCAGCCCATGGTGCCGTTTTTCAAGGCTACCAGGGGATTCTTGACGCCCATTTCCCGCAGGGTCTGCGCGCCGATGATGCTGCGGGTGCGCCCCCCGCAGTGGATGACCAGGGGCGTGTCCCTGCCGGCGATGACATCGGTGATGCGCAGGGACAACTCGCCGTTGGGGATATTGCGACTGCCGGGCAGGGTGCCGCGCTTGAACTCCTCGGGGGTGCGAGTGTCAATGAGGATGGGCTGCTCTCCGCCGGCGAGGCGGGCCTGGTACTCCTCCACCGTTATCTCTGGGACCTGCCTGGTGACCAGGACTTTCTCCCCGAAGTCTTTGCAGAGCACGTTGGCGCCCTCTACAAGCTCGTAGCCGGCGCTCTGCCAGGCGGCCAGGCCGCCATCCAGTAGGGAGACGTCGGCATAGCCCATGCGGGCAAGGGTTTCCGCCGCCAGGCGCGCGCGAGGGCTGCCGCCGTCGTCGCACAGGATGACCGGCGTGGCTTTGACGGGGACAAGGCGAGCCATCTGGTGCTCCAGGTCACGACGCGGCACGTTGGTAGCGCCCAGGACCTGGCGCTGGTAGAACTCGCCGCGCTCCCGGATGTCTATGAAGGCGTAGGTCTGCCGGGAGGCGAGCAGGGCGTTGAGGTTGACGGGGGTAATGAAGGGTGGCATGGAGTTTACTGCACGGGGGCGGGTATCGCAATCACGGCGAAGAGGCCGGGCTGCATGATGGGCGTGTACAGGGTGTTGCGGGCGGAGTCGTAGCGGGTGAGCAGGGGCAGCCAGCGCTTGGCGTCGGGGTCGTAGCGGGCGATGAGCAGGCGCGATTCGTCGCCGCCGGCAGCGGCTTTCTCGGCGGCGCTGGGGTGCAGGCTCATGGGCACTGGTATGCGGAAGGTGGGCGTGACGGCGGCGCCTTTGGCGTCGTACAGGGTGACCTGGAAGGCGCGCAGCACCCGCTGGCCCGCCACCGGCGCGGGCGCAAGGCCGACCGCTACCGGCTGATAGGTAAGCTGCACGGTGCGGACGAGCGCCCCGGAAACGAACTCCAGCGTGACCCGCGCCTGTGGGTTGGACTCGCCGCTCTCCACGATCACGGCCGGCCTGGGGGGGTCCCTGGGCACGGGCCCGGCGAAGAGGGGGTCTACCTGCAGGGCGATGCCGCCCGGCGTGGAAGGGGCCGCCACGGGCGTCATGAGCGATGAGGGGATTACTTCCGGGATGAAGCCGACGGGACCCGGCGGCGGCGTGGGCCAGGGCGCCAATTGCGCCAGGGCTGCTTGCGGGCGCGCGGCGACGATGCCGAGCAGGATGCCCAGAGCGGCCAGCGGGGCGGCAAGGCCCCAGAACCGTGCGTACCGTAATGTGTGTGGCATCGGAGTTCTACTCTATCACGAAAGCCTGTCTGCCAGGGAGGGGCTTTACCCTTGCCCAGGGTCTTTTGGTGTTCGGGCGAACGGATGATCAGGAATGCGAGCGACGGGCCACTGCCGTGGCCCTGCGAAAGGCGATGGTTGTGAGGGATTCTTCGCGAGGCGGAGCGTCATTGACAGCCCGCAGACACGCGGCGCTTGTTTACAACCTCTCAGGATGACAGAATACCCCGCTCTATTTACAGGCCAGGAGCGAATGCGGGCGCGCCTGACGCATCGGCGCTGGGCGTTGCCGTTGGCGTGGGGTAGGGAGGCTCGAGGACGAGCCTGCTGATGACGTTGCCCCATGAGGCGGGGATCAGAAACAGCGGATCGCTTCCTATGACCTGGGCGTAGTGGTTTGCGCCATCGGGGGTCACGTCGCCCAAAAGGGTGATGATCTCCTGTCTGCTGCTGAGCCGCACGGTGATCACGGTCTGAGGCGGGTCAAGGCCGTAGTCCTTGGGGTTTTCGACGCTGGGCGCTGCGACGCGGGAAGAGCGCGGGCCGGTGAGGAGCAGGGGGATGCCGCTCCAGCGGGTGAGGTCAACGGGTTGCCGGGTGTCCTGAAAGACCCAGCCTTCCGGAGTGGACTCGAAGGTGAACCGCGTGCCCTGGTGCTCCACGCTGATGAGCGCGATTTCGTCGAGCCCAACGTCGTAGAACCACGGGGCGTTCACCGTCGGCTCGGGCTTCTTCTGGAGCTCGAAGAGGAGCACGTAGCCGCCGACGACGGCCACGAGGACGATGAGGATGAAGGAGACGCGGAAGCTCATGGGCTACCTTTTACATGCAAACGTGACATCAGTCTAGCAGACGACGGGACGCTGCCGCGTCCCTGGCGGGTAGAAGGAACCACTGAGGGGTTCTTCGCGAGGCGGAGCCGCCAATCCGTAGGGGCAGACACGCCCCCCCGTTTTCGTAGGAATGACGATTTGCTTGCCCTCGTCAGCACGACATGACGCGGTCCCCGCCCGCATGCCTTCCCGACGAATGGGCATGATGATTACCTCCTCCGCCACCAGGCGAGGCCGGCAAGGAAGGCCATTGCCACGGGCAGCACAAACCAGCTCATCCCCCGTACCAACTGCATTTGCCGCCCGGTCACCACAAGCTGCCGGAAGGCGGCGGGCTTGGGACGAACGGAGGCCAGGCTGATGTCCTCGGTGAGCCAGTTGACTGAGTTGATGAGCAGGTCGCTGTTGCTGAGGCTGTACAGGTGGAAGTTGGTTGCAAAATCGGCGTCGCCGATGAGCACGATCCTGGCCTCACGAGGCGCGTTTTCCACACGCGGCTCGTTAATAGGCGCGATGGCCTGCACCAAGACGGCGGGCGCAAGAGGGATGGCCGTAAAGCCGGCGCACGTGTTCACGTTAGGGTCAGGGGTCATGCAACTCAGGATTGTCGTCCAGGCCAGGGGCTGGAGGAGAATCGTGTCCGGCATTTCCTCGGCTGGGAGGACAGGCCCAAACGAGGTGGCGCCGGGGAAGTATGCCTGGTCCAGCGGGTCGGCGATGGTCTTCTGGGCGGCTGAAGTCCTGAGGAACTGGTCGCCCTTGATGAGCGGCGTTTGCGGCTGCGCCGAAAGGGAACTGCCCAGGTCAACGACCGTGCCCGTCTGCACCTGCACGCCCCATTTTGCCAGGAAGGTCTTGAAGGACTGAGGGGGGTCAGGCTCCAGCAGGGCAAGGAGACGGCCCCCGTTTTTCAGGTACGCGTGCAGCAGGGCCGACTCCTGTTCGGTCAGCTCCAGCTTCGGGCCGGCGATGACGACTGCGGCGGCGTCGGACGGGATGACGGGGTCCTGGGCGATGGCCAGGTTGAGCACCTGATAGTTGTCGGTGGAGATGCCGACGGCGGCGAGGCCGAAGCCGGTGCGGCTGTCAACATTGGTGTCGTCAATGGACCGCTCCGCGTGGCCGGTGAGGAAGTACACCTTCTTCCGCTCGACGCCGGTGACCACAAGGATAGCCGAGGCGAAATCCCGCTCCTGGAACAGGGGGGCATTGGTGCGATAGAAGCGCTGGGTGTCCAGCTCCTCAAACACGACGCTGGGGTACTGGGTGACGCTGTAGCGGTTGGCCAGTGTGGGATCGAGGTCCGGGTCAACGAACCGGTAGGAGAGCTTGTCGTTGGAGCGATGGCGGAACTCGTCCAGCAGGTTCTCCACGGAGAGGCGGAACGGCTCCTGCTGGGAATCGCCGGGCACGAAAAACGCGGTTGCCCGGATGGGCCCATTGAGCCCCTCCAGGATGCTGAGCGTCTGGGGGGCCAGGCTGAACTGCTTCGTGGCTGTCGTGTCCCATCGCGCGGCGTTGCGCGCGCCGACGACGTACACCAGCACGGCAAGCAAGATGAAGGCGACGATCATGACGGCGGTGTTTGTGCTGTACCGTCCACGCCTGCCCGTGATGCTCTGGCGGACGGCGGTGAAGGAAAGCAGGACGCTCGCCAGGAGTAGGATGGCGCCCACGGCCAGGGTGGTATTGCCTGCGCTGCGCGCCTCAGGGAGGAACAACAGGACTACGCTGCCCAGGAAGAGGGCCAGGACGCCACCCGCAGCCAGGGCAAGGCTTACCATGCCCTTTGCGGTGGAAGGGATGACGCGCAGGAGTGTGGAGGCCAGGGTGCCGGAGGTCTCCTGGGTGGGGCGTGGTGGTGACGCGGCCATCTAGCGCCACCTCCGGGACTCTACCGACCGCACGGTCAGGAAGAGAAAGACCGACGCCACGATGATGTAGTAGACAACGTCCGACGTATCCACGACGCCCCTGGCAAAGCCCTCGAAATGGTTGGTAATGGAGAGGTGTTCCAGGACGGTGGCCGCAGCGCCTCCCACGACGGAGGAAACGTTGCCCAGCACTGAGAAGAGCAAGATGATGCCGAAACCGACTGTGGCCGCCACAATCTGGTTTCCCGTGAGGGAGGAGGCCAGCAGTCCGATGGCAAGGGCTGCGGCGCTGTAGAGCAGCATCCCCAGGTAGCCGCTGAGCACCGGGCCCAGGTCCGGGTCAGAGTAGAACAGGAGGATGAGCACGTAGAAGAGCGTGAGCAGCACGGTGGCAGCCAGGATGGCGAGGCTGGACAGGAACTTGCCCAGGACGACCTCGAAGTCGCGTACGGGCGCGGTCTGCAGCAGCTCCAGCGTGCCGAGCTTTTGCTCTTCGGAGAAAAGGCGCATGGTCATGATTGGCGGGATCAAGGGCATAAGGAAGAAAGCGGTGTTGCGCAGGAGCCCGCGCACCGAGGCCGGCGCAAAGGGCTGGTCAACGCTGTCAATGAAGAATACGCCCGTGAGGGCGAAGAAGACGCCGGAGACGACGTAGGCCATTGGAGAGGTGAAGTAGATGGACAGCTCTTTGTAGGCGATGGACAGAATGTTGCGCATGCCTTAGGCCTCTTCCGTTGTGGTCAGGCGCAGGAAGATTTCTTCCAGGCTCATCGCTGCCGTCTCGAGACGCAAGAGGCTCCAGTTATGCTGGACCACGCTCTTGGCCAGGTTGGCCCGGACCTCATCGCCCCGCCGGCTCACGATGGAGTATGACGTGCGGCCATCGCCCCGGTCCGTATACGTCACGTCCTGGACGCCGGGGACGGCGCGAAGCGCCCCAACGACCTGACTCGGCGGCCCCGTCACGTCCATCTGGATGCGCTCGGTGCCCTGCAGCCGCTCGCCCAGGGCCTGGGGCGTGTCCACCGCCACGATCTCGCCCTCATGGATGATGATCACCCGGTTGCAGATCATGCTCACCTCGGGCAGGATGTGTGTCGAGAGGATGATGGTGTGCTCGCCGCCCAAGCTCTTGATGAGCTGGCGCGTCTCCACCACCTGGATGGGGTCTATGCCGACCGTCGGCTCGTCCAGCACAAGCACCTCCGGCTCGTGGAGGATGGCCTGGGCGACGCCGACCCGCTGGCGGAAACCCTTGGAGAGTTTTGAGATGTAGGCGGTGTAGTAGCTTTCCAGGTGACACGTCTGGATGACGTCATTGACGCGCCGCTGGATTGCCTTGGTGTCCATACCCCGGATCGTGCCCATGAAGCGAAGGTAGTCTTTCACCTTCATGTCGGTATAGAGGGGGACCGTCTCCGGGAGATAGCCGACGTGCCGGCGCGCCTCCAGGGACTGGGCGACGACGTCGTAGCCGGCGATGCTGGCAGCGCCGCTGGAGGGCGGCATGAAGCCGGTGAGGATGCGCATGGTGGTGGTCTTGCCGGCGGCGTTGGGTCCCAGGAACCCCAGGATCTCGCCCTTGCTGGCGGAAAAGGTCACGCCGGAAATGGCGGGGAAATCGCCAAAGTATTTGGTGAGGTTGTTCGCTTCGATCATTACCTGGGTACTCATTCCATCGCCTTTATCCGTCGCGGCGGAGAAGCTAGCCTCTGGGGAGAGTTGCCAAAGCGCCTTGCCGGATTCAGAGGCGCACGCATTCCCACGGGGCGGGTCCAGGGGCCAACCCCGAGGGTTGTATCAGCTTAGGAACGAATGATATGCTATACAGCGTTGCTTTGCAAAGACTCTGTGTTTCGGCCGGATGACTGCACCTGCATAAGGCACCTGGAACGGGCGAGGTGACCTCGCCCCTACGTTTCTCTTGCGGGCGTGTCCTGCTGGGCAGCGTCATTTATCTCTATCTAGTATTTCTATCTAGCTAATTGGCAGATGAACCTTTGGGAGGAGTGCGGATGCACCTGGTCATAGACGGATACGGGGCGGACCAAGCCCTGCTGGAGAGCGCCGACGCCATCTATCAGTTCCTGGACGCATATCCGGTGGCCATTGGCATGACAAAGATCACGCCGCCGCACGTGTACATCTACGCAGGCCAGAACCCGCAGGACGTGGGTGTCTCCGGGTTCGTTATTATCGCAGAGAGCCACATCAGTATCCACACCTTCCCCAAGCGCCAGTACGTGAACATTGACGTCTTTTCCTGCAAGGACTTCGATACGGCGCGCGCGCTGGAGGAGCTGAAGGGCAAGTTCGGCATCCAGCAGGTGCGGAGCTGGACGCTGGAGCGCGGCCTGGAGTACTCCGACCCGGCCGTCGCCATGCGAGAGATGCGGTCCGACCGGGCGGCGGTGATGGGGCGGATGTAGGGATGTCCGTGTGATATGAACGGTGGTAGGGGCGCAGCATGCTGCGCCCCTACGTGTGTGACGAGTTAGCGCAGCTCATTGACCTTGGTGGCGCCATGACCTCTCTCCCGTTCACATTCCTTGGGCTTGACCCGACGGAAAACGGCTTTGACCGCTCCGCCGTGGTTGTGTTGCCTGTGCCGTACGATGGCACGGCGTCCTACCGGGCCGGCGCGCGGGAAGGGCCGGAGGCAGTTATCGCAGCGTCACGGGAGATGGAGGACTACGACCTGGAGATGGGGTGCGAGCCGTGCAGCGCGGGCATCCACACTGCGCCGTCGCTGGAGCCGTATCTGGCCAGCCCGCAGGAGATGGCGGAGCGCGTCAAAGAGGCGGCGCGCCCCATCGCGCGGGCCGGCAAGCTCCTGGCGTTGCTGGGCGGCGACCACTCGGTGAGCATCGGCGCGGCGCTGGCGATGGCGGAGGCGCATCCCGGCATGTCGGTGCTGTATTTGGACGCCCACGCCGACTTCCGGGACGCCTACCAGGGCACGCGCTGGGGCCACGCATCGGCGGCGCGGCGCATTGCGGAGGCCTGCCCGCTGACGCTGGCGGGCGTGCGCAGCATGGCGCTGGAGGAGGCGCAGGCGCTGAAAGCGAAAGGGGTACGGGTATTCTCCGGGTCTCTGGCGGATGAACCGTGGGACGCGATTGTGGCGACGTTGTCGCACGACGTGTACATCAGCCTGGACCTGGACGTGCTGGACCCGTCGGTCATGGCGGCGGTGGGGACGCCGGAGCCGGGGGGCCTGGGGTGGCAACCGCTGCTGCGGCTGCTGCGCAAGGTGGCGGAGGCGAGGCGGATCGTTGGCTTCGACGTGGTGGAGCTGGCGCCCAGAGAGGGGCCGGCGGCGTGCGCCTACACGGCGGCGAAGCTGGCGTACAAGCTCATGGGGTATGCGACGCTGGTGGGGAAGAGGGCGTAGCATCAGGATCACGCCGCATGAGATTGCGTTCCTGGCGCAGTTCACGCTGCCAGGCCACAGGGTCCGAAATGGACGAGAAGGCGCCCCTAGCAGCCGGCTCGGCGAGGGCCTTGGCCATGACTTGGCCTCGGCCGGCAGGAAGCTCGTCCGTTTCGCCTTCGATAATTGCGACGCGGACTTCGAGGGCGTTGGGTTGTGGCGGCGGGCTGTCAAGCCACTCAAGCTGGTTCCCGCGCAGGACGGCCCTATACGTGCGCGCCATGATAGCTCTCCTCTATGCCTGGGTAGGCGGCGTGTCCCACTTCTACATGCGGGCAGGCCATGCGCCTGCTCGAGCAAGACACTAGAAACCCGCCGCGCCGCCTACCTTGTTACGTTTCCCGTCGTGATATAATTGCGTCGCCCCGATGCCACGAGATACTCCTGGTGCGCTTGGGCCACAGACTTTCCAGCCGAGGTAGCAAGACGCCATGACTGTAGCGGAATCGGCCAAGAAGTGGGTCTACCTTTTCCACGAAGGTAGCGCGGACATGAAAGACCTCCTGGGCGGCAAGGGCGCCGGCCTGGCAGAGATGACGCAGGCCAGGCTGCCTGTCCCGCCGGGCTTTACGGTCACCACCGCGGCCTGCAACGCCTACTACGGGCTGGGCAAGGAGTTCCCACCCGGCCTGTGGGAACAGGTGCTGGACGGCATCCGGCACATAGAGAAGCAGTCAGGGAAGGGCTTCGGCGATCCGAAGGACCCTCTTCTTGTGTCCGTCCGCTCGGGGGCGGTGGTCTCCATGCCCGGCATGATGGACACCGTCCTCAACCTTGGGCTGAACCAGCAGACCCTTCAGGGCCTGGCGAACTCCTCCGGCGGCGAGCGCTTCGCTTATGACGCCTACCGGCGCTTCATTCAGATGTTCAGCAGGATCGTGCTGGACGTGAGCGGCGACCTGTTCGAGGAGGTCATCGCGGCGCGCAAGCGGGCAAAAGGCGTGACCAACGACATCCAGATGGCGGCGGAAGACTGGAAGCACGTGGCCGGCGAGTTCAGGGCCATCGTGCAGCGTGCCACGGGGCAGCCCTTCCCAGAAGACCCATACGACCAGCTCCGCCTGGCCATTCGCGCGGTGATGGAGAGCTGGAACGGACGCCGGGCCGTTGACTACCGCACCTACTACAAAATCCCGCATAGCATCGGCACCGCCGTAAACATCGTTGCCATGGTGTTCGGCAATATGGACGACACCAGCGGCACGGGCGTGGCCTTCACCCGCGATCCTTCGACGGGCGAGAAGCTGCTGTACGGCGAATACCTGATCAATGCCCAGGGAGAGGACGTGGTCGCCGGTATCCGTACGCCCAGGAAGATCGCGGAGATGGCCGGGGCCAACCCCACGCTGTATCACGAGCTGGCGACCATTGCGCAGCGGCTGGAGCGCCACTACCGGGACGCCCAGGACATGGAGTTCACGGTCGAGCGGGGCAAGCTCTACATGCTGCAGACGCGCTCGGCGAAGCGAACGGCGCAGGCGGCGGTGAAGATGGCGGTGGAGATGGCAAACGAGGGCCTCATCAGCAAAGAAGAGGCCATCCTGCGCATCGAGCCGGGGCAGATCAACCAGCTCCTCTTGCCCCGCTTCGACGAAGAGGCGAAAGACGCCGCCGTCAAAAGGGGGCTGCTGCTGGCCAAGGGCCTGAACGCTTCTCCGGGCGCAGCCAGCGGCAAGGCTGTCTTCCATCCCGACCTTGCCGCCGCCCTGGGCGAGAAGGGCGAGAAGGTCATCCTGGTGCGCATCGAGACCAACCCGGACGACGTGCACGGAATGCTCAAGGCGCAGGGCGTGCTGACGGCGCGAGGCGGCGCGACCAGCCACGCAGCCGTGGTCGCGCGCGGCCTGGGCAAGCCGTGCGTGGCCGGGTGCGAGGCGCTGGAGGTGGACTACGAGGCGCGAGAGGCCTCTATGGATGGCCGCATTGTGAAGGAGCTGGACGAGATCAGCATAGACGGGGCGACGGGCCAGGTGTTCCTTGGCCGGCTGCCCACGCGCGCGCCCACCTTTGCGGAGCAGAAGGAGCTGCGGACGCTCCTGGAGTGGGCGAATGAGGTGAAGCGGCTGGGCGTCTGGGCCAACGCCGATACGCCTGAGGATGCGCGCCGGGCCATCGAGTACGGCGCGGAGGGCGTTGGCCTGTGCCGGACGGAGCACATGTTCTTTCCCGAACAGCGCCTGCCTGTGGTGCGGCAGATGATCCTGGCCGCGCCGGACGCCGCCGAGGCCGAGGACCGAGTGCGCCGGCTGGAGGGCAACCTGGCAGTCGCCACGGCAGAGCAGCGCCCCGTCCTGGAGCGGGAGCTTGTGACTGCGAAAGAGGCGGTCAGAAGCTCGAAAGCGGTGAAGGAGTACCACCAGGCCCTTGAACGTCTGTGGGAGTTCCAGACAGAGGACTTCAAGGGTATCCTGAAGGCCATGACGGGCAAGCCGGTCATCATCCGGCTCCTGGACCCGCCGCTGCACGAGTTCCTGCCCCGCTACGAGGAGCTGCTGGTGGAAGTGACGGAGATGCGGCTGCGGGGCAACAGCCGCGCCCAGCTCCGGGAAAAGGAGCAGCTCCTGCGGACGGTGGAGAGCATGCGGGAGGCGAACCCCATGCTGGGCCTGCGCGGGTGTCGTCTGGGCCTGCTGTATGGCGCCATCAATGAGATGCAGGCCAGGGCGATCATGACCGCCGCGTGCGACCTGAAGAAGGAGGGGTTTGACCCGCAGCCGGAGATCATGGTGCCGCTGGTGGGCCACTTGACGGAGCTTGTCCTGGTGAAAGACGTGGTGGTCAAAGTCTCCGAACAGGTGCAGAAGGAAAAGGGCGTCAAGGTGCACTACAAGGTGGGCACGATGATCGAGCTGCCCAGGGCGGCCCTGATTGCGGACCAGATCGCCAAGGAGGCGGATTTCTTCAGCTTCGGCACCAACGACCTGACCCAGACGACGCTGGGCATCAGCCGGGACGACGCCGAAGGCAAGTTCTTGCTGCAGTACGTGACGCGTGGCATCCTGTCCGAGAACCCGTTCCAGGTGCTGGACCGCGACGGCGTGGGGCAGCTCATACGCATGGGCGTGGACAAAGGGCGGAGCACGCGGCCGGACCTGCACGTGGGTATTTGCGGCGAGCACGGCGGCGACCCCTCCAGCATCGAGTTCTGCCACGGCGCAGGCCTGGACTACGTGAGCTGCTCGCCGTTCCGGGTGCCCGTGGCGCGCCTGGCGGCGGCGCAGGCGGCCTTGAACGGCAAGAAGGCAGGGGCGACACAGTAGCCCCTGGGATTCTCAGGAGCAGGCAGTAGGGGTGAGTCCGTGGTGTGCGGGCAGGGGGACCCTGCCCCTACAGCCTGGGGAGCCTACGATATACGCGATATACGGTAGTAGTAGGGGCGAGTCGGCGACTCGCCCCTACGTTTGGGTGTACAGTTTAGGTGAGGCAAAAAGCCATGCAACCAGCAGGCGCCCATCCGCCACGGTACGCGCAGCGCACCGGCGACCACATCGCAGACTACGATCCGCGCTGGCCCGCGATGATCCGGGATGAGCGGGCGCTGATAACCAGGGCAACCGGCATCCCGGCCTCCGAGATCGAGCACACAGGCAGCACGTCAGTGCCGGGGCTGCCGGCCAAGCCCATCCTGGACATCATGGCGGCGGTGTCCAGTCCGGCAGAGGCTGAAGGACATCGTGGGGCGTTGGAGGCCATTGGGTATGAGTGGCGCGGCGAGATGGGCGTGCAGGGTAGGGTCTTCCTCCGCAAGGGCGAGCCGCGCACGCACCACTTGCACCTGGCCGAACGGAGCGGCGAGTTCTGGGAGCGCACCTTGCTCTTTCGCGACTATCTCCGGAACCACATCGAAACGATGCGGGAGTACGAAGCGCTGAAGCGGGGCCTCATGGAGCGGTCGGGCGGCGACGTCGCTGCCTATGGGAGCGGCAAGGGGCCATTCATTGAGGCGGTCATACTGAAGGCGCGGGCGGAGCGCGAGCGAGGAAGTGGTTAGCGTCCCTTCCCATTTGATAGGGGAAGGCTAGTACCTACTTGCCAAAGTGAACGGCCAATCAAGTCCCGTTCGTGGTGAGCTTGTCGAACCACGCACGCGCCCTTCGACAGGCTCAGGGCGAACGGGGATTCATCGTCCATCCATTTACGCAAGTGAGTACTAGGATAGGGGTAACCTGTGGGACGACCCCCCACCTTAGTCC
>JACQUI010000203.1 GCA_016210395.1 Chloroflexota bacterium
GCCAAAGGCCGCAAGTCGGGGAAGCCCTTCCTCATGGCGATCTGTCCGACGACGGGCAAGCATATCCGGGCCTTCATCAACGATGCCGCCTATATCCGGCAAGTCCTCAACCGGCTGGAGGCCAAGCCGTGAAGGTGGCCGTCTACGCCCGCGTCAGCACCAGCGACAGGGACCAGAATCCCGAGACCCAGCTCCTGCCCCTGCGCGACTTCGCCCAGGCGCAAGAGGGCTGGAGCGTCTTCCGCGAGTACACCGACCAGGCCCCGGCCACCGACCTGGTCCATCGGACTGCCTGGCGGGAGCTGCTGGAGGACGCCAGTCGCCGCCGGTTCGACCTGCTGCTGGTCTGGCGCATGGACCGGGCCTTCAGATCGGTCTTGGACGCCGCCACCACCCTGGAGCGCCTGCGGGCCTGGGGTGTCGGCCTGCGCTCCTACACCGAGCCCTGGCTGGATACCACGTCACCCTTCGGGGAGGCGCTCTACTACATCACGGTCGCCTATGCCCAGCTGGAGCGGGGCATCCTGCGGGAGCGGGTCAAGGCGGGCATGGAGCGGGCCCGGCGCCAGGGGCGTCGAATAGGCCGGCCGAGGGTGACAGAGCGCCGGGGCTTCTCCCAGAGCTTTGGAGCAATTCTGGAGCGCCTCCAGGACGGCTCCCTGTCGCGGCGCCGGGCGGCCAGGGAGCTGGGCATAGGCTACGCCACACTCAAGCGGCTGCTGGACGCCCAGACCCAGGCCAAGCCTACCGAGGGGGCGGCCTAGATGGTGGCCGGGCCGTCTCCTGGTGTGCCCCGTCCAGCGCCCCAGGGCGAGCGGCTGGTGAAGATACTGGCCGACATGCTGCGTTCGGCCCTGGCCTGGGAGCGGGAGCACGGCCAGCCCGAAAACTGCGCCCAAACTGAGGCCCCAAACGCCTTGACGGGTATACCCCGGCGTATACACTGTGGCCGCCGGAGCGCCAGGAGGCGGCTCCAGGTGATAAAGGGAGGGAAGTCCGATGGTGACGATCCTGAGGGCGGCGACCAGGCAAGCCCTGACCTTCGAGGACCTGAAGGGCCTGCGGGCTGAGGGCTACGTCCGCGACTCCACCCTGGACCAGCGGGACGGCTTCGGGCCCGACATCCAGCACCGCAACGAGGAGCGCTTCGCCCAGAGCTACGGCCTGGTCTTGGGCAGCCGCTGGTACACGGAGTTCGTCAGCGGCCGTAGCGCCAGCAAGCGGCAGGAGTTCCAGCAGGTCCTGGAGGATGCCCGCCTGGACCGCTTCGATGTCCTCCTGGTAGACCATACCAGCCGCTTCGGCAGGAACCAGGCGGAGTGCATCCGCTACAAAGCAGAGCTTCAGCGGCTGGGCAAGACCGTGGTCTTCGTCTCCCAGGGGATCATCAGCGGCAGCGACCGGGACTTCCTGGCCGAGCGCATCAACGAGACCCTGGACGAGCAGTACAGCCGCAACCTGTCCCGCTACGTGGCGGCGGGGCTGGCGGAGAAGGCCTCCCAGGGCCTGGCCAACGGCGTCCCGCCCCTGGGATACAAGAGCGAGAAGCTGGACAATGGCAAGCGCGAGCGCAAGGTGCCCGACCCGGACACCACGCCGGCCCTGCTGGCGCTGTTGCGGGGCTACGCCAGCGGCCAGCACTCCTACCGCACCCTGGCAGACTGGCTGAACGCCCAGGGCTACCGCAACCGGGAGGGCGAGCCGTTCTCAACGGGGAGCGTGGAGCACGTCCTGTCCAACCGCTTCTACGCAGGCAAGGCGGTGTACCACCCCGGCGAGCCCGACGAGGAGGTCAGGGGCGGCGCCCATGAAGTCCCTGCCGAGGTTAAGGAGCTGTGGCTAAGGTGCCAGGAGATCAAGGCCCAGCAACGCCGGACCCGGGTGGGCGCTCCTCGCCGCCGGCCTCGGGCCTACCCGTTCTCACGCCTCGCCTTTTGCGCCGGGTGCGGCGGGCGGTTCACCGGGAAGCCAGCCCGCACCACCCAGGGGGACGAGTCCTTGCGACTGGTGGTGCCCCACGCCCGCTGCGACCTTCAGCCTCACTCCGTCCGGGTGGACTACCTGGAAGCCCAATGGCGGGAGGGCGTACTGCCATATCTCACCCTCGATGACGGCTGGCAGCGGGGGATAGCCCAGGCCCTTCAGGACGAGGCGGGGCCTTCCAACGAAAAGGATTGCCGCCGACTGGAGAGTGCCCTAGCTAACCTGCGCAAGCAGCACCTCTGGGGGGATATCAGCGATGAGGACTACCGCAGAGATCGAGATGTCCTGGAGCGGCAATTGAAGGCGCTGGCGCCGCCGGGTGCCAAGGTCCATCTGCCAAACCTGGAGCGGGCAGCGGGGCTGCTCAACGACCTGCCCGCGCTCTGGGCTCACCCCGGCGTTAGCAACGAGCAGCGGGAAGCCCTGGGTCAAGAGCTCTTGGAGCGCGCCATTATCTCCGGCGGAACGCTGGTGGCAATAGAGCCCAGGGCAGCCTACCGCCCGCTGTTCGGATACCTGGCGAACCAATGGAAGAATTGCCTGCCCAAGCCCACTCGCCCCGACGATATTGGCCTTAAGCTGCCGCTGCCAATCGCCTGACCCAAGACGCAATGCCTAGGACAATGGCAAGTTGTCGGTGGCGAGCTCCTGGGCGCTGCCGGTGGCCTGGTGGCCGTTGCCAGAGTGGGCCTCGGCCTCGTAGGTCATATGGTAGAGCCGGCTATAGAGCCCGTCACGAGCCAACAATTCGCTGTGAGTGCCAATCTCTACGATGCGCCCGTTCTGGAGGGCGACGATGCGGTCGGCGTCGCGGATGGTCGAAAGGCGGTGGGCGATGACGAAGGAGGTACGTCCTTTCAGCAGACGCCGGAGTGCTTGCTGAATGACGGCCTCGGTGGTGCTGTCGACGCGGGCGGTAGCCTCGTCGAGGACGAGGATGCGAGGGTCGGCCAGTATGGCGCGGGCGAAGCTGAGCAATTGGCGCTGGCCCAGGGAAAGGTTCTGGCCACGCTCCTCGAGCACGGTGTCGTAGCCCTGCTCGAACTGCTCGATAAACTCGTGGGCGCCGACGGCCTGGGAGGCTTGCAGGACGTCGGCGTCGGAGGCGTCGGGGCGACCAAAGCGGATGTTGTCGCGCACGGTGCCAGTGAAGAGGAAGGGGTCCTGGAGCACGACGCCCATCTGCCGTGCCAGTGAGATGCGCTGAATCTCCCGCACATCGTGGCCATCCACCAAGACTCTGCCCGCGGTGAAGTCGTAGAGGCGGGCCACCAAGGCGGTGATGGTAGTCTTCCCGCTGCCGGTGGGGCCGACCAGAGCGATGGTCTCGCCAGGGGCCACATGGAGGTTGAGGTCGCGTAGCACCGGCACACCGGGCGTGTAGCTGAAGCCGACATGCTCGAAAGCGACCTCGCCGCGCAGGGGTGGCAGGGCGACGGCCTTGGGCGGGTCCGCGATCTCGGGCTCGGTGTCGAGCACCTCGAAGGCGCGCTGGCCGCCGGCCATGGCTCGCTGCAGCTGGGCGTACTGCAAGACCAGCTCGCGAACAGGATCGAAGAAGCGCTGCACGTAAAGGGCGAAGGCCACGACCACACCGACGGTGACGTAGCCGTTGAGGGCACGGATGCCGCCGAAGATGAGCACCACGGCAGTGGCAGTGGCGACAGACATCTCGACCGCGGGGGCCACCAGGGCGGTAAGCTGCGCGGCCCGGACGTTGGCGTTGAGGTTGGTAGTGTTCACACGGTCGAAGCGGCGCAGGTTCTCATCCTCGCGGTTGAGGCTCTGAACAACCCTGACGCCGGAGATGTTTTCCTGCAGATTGGAGTTGACGACAGCGATGGCTTGGCGCACGTCGATGAAGGCTTTCTTGGCGTGCTCCTGCCAAATCCCGAGCGCAATCATGAGCAGGGGCAGCACGGCCGAGACCGCGAGCGCCAGAACCCAGTCCAGCCGGACCAGCCAGAACATGATTACGCCCAGGCCCAAGACATCGGCCAGCACGGTGAAGAAGCCAGAGGTCAGCAGGTCCTGGAGGGCGGTGACGTCGTTCTGGACGCGGGACATGACGCGGCCAACCTCGTTGCGGTCGTAGAAGCTGAGAGACAGCTTCTGGAGATGGATGAACATCTCGCGCCGCAGGGTCAGGAGAACGCGGTGGCCCATCCAGGCGGCAGTGGTCATGTAGCCGAAATAGGAAACCCAGGCGGCGAGGGCGAGGCCGCCCAGGACGATGCAGATGAGGGTGAGGCCGTGCATGTCGCCCGCCAGGGCACGGTCGGCGGCTAGGCCGATGAGGGCGGGCTGAGTGAAGGAGGTGGCGGAGAACATGATGGTGCCGAGCACGGCGATGACAGTGCGCAGCCGGTACGGGCGCAGGTAGCCGGCGAGGCGAACGACGACTTTGTGGTCGTAGGCCTTGCCCAGGGACTCGTCGGACCAGCCGTCGACGGCGCGGCGCAGGCCGCCGATGCCGAGGCCACCACCCATGCCGCCGCCAGGTCCGCCACCACCACCGGCGCCGGTCCAGCCACCAAAACCTACCATGTTGATTCTCCAGCCTTACGATGCGCGGATAGCCGCGCCGATTTAGTCGACAGTCAGGAAGCGGGGGTGGGCTGAGGCTGCGGCCGGGGCTTGCTGAGGGCCTCTTCCTGGTCGCGCAGCTCCAGGTCATAAATGCGCCGGTAGAAGCCGTGCTGGGCCAAGAGCTCCTCGTGATAGCCACGCTCCACGATGCGGCCCCTATTCAGGACTAATATCTGGTCGGCCAGCTTGATGGTGCGCAGGCGCTGGGCGATTACGAAGGTAGTGCGCCCCTTCATAACCTCCTGGAGCGCCTGCTGGATGAGGTACTCGGTCTCGGTGTCCACACTGGAGGTGGAATCGTCCAGCACCAGGATGGCGGGGTCGAGGAGCAAGGTACGCGCGATGGACACACGCTGCTTCTGGCCGCCCGACAGGGTGAGGCCGCGCTCGCCGACCCAGGTATCGTAGCCATCGGGCAGGGACAGGATGAAATCGTGAATGCGAGCCGCCCGCGCCGCGCGCTCGATCTGCTCCTGGGTGGCGCCAGGCGCGCCGTAGGAGATGTTGTCGCGCACGGTGCCAGTGAAGAGGAAGACGTCCTGCTGGACGATGGCCATGCAGCGGCGTAGGGAGGCGAGGGCGAGGCCGCGGACGTCCTGACCGTCGATGGTGATGAGGCCCTCGGTCACGTCATAAAAGCGCGGCAGCAGGTTCACAATGGTGGTCTTGCCGCTGCCCGTGGGGCCGAGCAGGGCGATGACCTGGCCAGGCTGGGCGTCAATCTCGATGTCGCGCAGGACAGGGCTGAGGTTGCTATAACCGAAGGAGACTTTCTCGAACCGGACGTGACCGATGCCATGCTCCAAGGTCAAGGCGTTGGGCGCCTCTCGGACAGCAGACTCGGCGTCGAGGATCTCAAAGATGCGCCGGCCAGCAGAGTAGGCGCGGGCAGTGACGTTGATGACCATGCCCAGGGCGCGCAGTGGCTGCTGCAAGAGTGTGAGGTAGAGGGCGAAGCTCGCCAGTTCGCCCTGGGTGAGGCGTCCGGCCCCGATCTCGCGTCCACCGAACCAGATGGTCGCCGCCATCGCCAGCATCCAGATGCCAGCCATGGCAGGCACAGAGATAGACTGCAGCCGGGTGGACTCGTAGGAGTCCTTGAAGAGCGCCTCGGCTTCGCGGGTGAACTTTGCCACCTCGGTTTCCTCGCGCCCGAAGGACTTGACGACGCGGGCGCCGGAGAGGTTCTCCTGGAGGACGGTGGTGAGGCGGGCGAGGCCCTCCTGTACGACGTCCTGGGTGGCGCGGGACATCAACTGGCCTGTCTGGTGCTTGTCATGGTAGGCGAATGAGAGGCGCTGAAGACGATTGTAAATGGAGTTGCGGAGGTCGTAGGCCACTCGCTGGGCGAGCCACTGGCCAAGGTACTGCTGGCCGTAGGCCGAAAAGGCTCGGAAGGCTGCCGCCCCGAAGATGGCGAGCGCCCCAACGACCAGTCTAAGCCCGGCGATGACATCGGTACCCCACCTGTTGGCGCATCTTGCCCCCGAAGGGCCAACCCTTTATCCTTGACTTCGGGCAACGGCGAGTCCGGCACAGGTAGGTATGGCGATGTTGACGGATTACATACGGGCAGCGATGCGCCGAGCACAGTACGAGAAGCTCAAAGATGGCACGTTCTACGGCGACATCCCTGGCCTGAGGGGTGTCTACGCAAACGGTGACCTTCTGGAGTCTTGTCGCGAGGAGCTTCAAAGCGCTCTTGAGGACTGGATCATCTTCGGGCTTAGGAATGGCGCCACAATCCCGGTCATGGACGGCATCGACCTGAATGTCGCCAGCGTCCCCTAGTGCCGCGCCTTGGGCCAGTTAGCCGCCGGGACCTGATCGAAACACTGAGGCGAGCCGGCTTTTCCGGGCCTTACCAAGGCGGGCGCCATGAGTTCATGGCTAGGGGGAGTTTACACCTTATTCTGCCCAATCCACATGGCCGGCACATAAATGTGTATCTGTTGGCACGCATTCTAAACCAAGTAGGGATCACCCGCGAAGAGTGGGCGTCTCTCTGAGCTAGCTCCCCAGTTTGTTGGCCATTGGCTTAGGCTGCCGCCAGCAGCACCTTCCCGTGTTCATCGCCGAGATCGACCCTCCCCCGTCTCCACCACAATAAGTAGCTAAGCGACCTCTCCCAGACGCTCGACCCACTCCGCAATGCCCAGCACGTGGATACCAGATGGGAGCCGGGGTAAGAAAGTCCCGGTTGGAGCCCACTCGCCCCGACCAACTAGCTAGGCCCCCCGCACTGCCCAACGGCTGCTGTCGAACCTGTACCGCTGCGAGATTGCCGCGCTAGGGGGCTAGAAACGCCATCTCCTGGCGGTCTGCCTGGGCAGCGGCGGCGGGGGAATCGTACTACCCGGGCTGGAATCGCGCCGTCTTACAGGGCCAGGCAGGGCCAGAGCACCTGCTAGGGCCATCCGGCACCACCCCGCCTGTTGCCCTAGCGTGATATTATCGCCGCTGGGGCCTGGCCCAGGGGTGAACCATGGTGTATCGGTGCTATTCACAGCGCTAATAACGTTTGCTGTTGCCTGCGGCCCAGTTCGGCACCAAGCGATAAGACTAAGGCGC
>JACQUI010000199.1 GCA_016210395.1 Chloroflexota bacterium
AACATGACCTGGGAGAGGTTGTAGGACACCTCCAGGTAGTGATCGCTGAAGGAGTGGTTCTGCTCCGGGTCCAGCACCTCCAGGAGCGCCGAAGAGGGGTCGCCCCTGAAGTCGGCGCCGACCTTGTCAATCTCGTCCAGCATGAAGATGGGGTTGATGGTGCCCGCGCGGCGCATCGTCTGGACGATGCGGCCGGGCAGCGCGCCCACGTAGGTGCGGCGGTGCCCCCGGATCTCCGCCTCGTCTCGTATGCCCCCAAGGCTGATGCGGATGAACTTGCGCCCCATCGCCTCGGCGATGGACCTGCCCAGGCTGGTCTTGCCGACGCCCGGCGCGCCCACGAAGCACAGGATGGGGCTGCGCAGCTTCCCTTCAGACAGCTTGCGCACCGCCAGGTACTCCAGGATGCGCTCTTTGACCTTCTTCAGGCCGTAGTGGTTTTCGTCCAGGACCTTGGCGGCCTTGGCGATGTCCAGGTTATCCTCGGTGCGGGTCGTCCACGGCAGCTCCGTCAGCCACTCGATGTATCCGCGTATGACGCCATTCTCGGGCGATGCAGGCGGCGTGCGCTCCAAGCGCACCAACTCTTCCCGCGCTTTCTTGGCCGCCTCTTCCGTCATGCCGGAAGACTCGATCTTTGCCTTCAGGTCCTCGATGTCCTGGGCCTGGGGGTCAATCTCGTGGAGCTCTTTCTGGATGGCGCGCATCTGCTCCCGCAGGACGTACTCCCGCTGTGACTTGTCCATGGTCTCCCGCACCTGGGAGTCAATCTGGTTCTGCAACTCCAGCAGCTCGACCTCTTTCGCAAGCTCCTGGCTGACGGCAGACAGGCGCTCTACGGGGTCCAGCGCCTCCATGAGCTTCTGGCGGTCGGCCATCTCCAGGTTGAGGGCGGAGCACACCAGGTCTGCCAGCCATCCGGGCGTTTCCGCGTTCATGGCGGCGACGTAGATATCCCAGGAAAGGTTGGGCGAAAGCTGGACGCACTTCTCGAACATGGCCAAGACAGAGCGCATGGAGGCCTGGATCTGGAGGGAGTCCGCGCTCGCTTCCTCCAGGATTTCAGCCTTTGCCCTGTACCACGGCTCGGTCTGGGTCACTTCCAGGATGCGGATGCGTGTCTCGCCCTGCAGCCAGATAGTGGCGGAGCCGTCGGGCAGCTTGAGCATGCGGCCGACCATGGCCAGCGTGCCGATGGGATAGATATCGCGGATGTCGAAGTCCCGGCCCTGGGTGTTGGCCCGTCCGGTGACAAGGATGCGCCTGTCGCCGGCGACGGCCTCTTCCACGGCGCGCTGGAACTCGGGGCGCACCACCAGCATCTGGGTCATGAGTCGCGGGTAGACAAGGGTGTCCCTGCGCGGGAGCAGAGGGAGCTCGACCACCTTGGGGGTAGCTTTGGCCTCAACCTCAATCGTCAAGAAAATCACCTGCGTTTTAGCTACGTATGCGTACATGTTTAGTGTACCATAGGCGGGAATGGGGGATGTGGGACTTTGGGGGAAGGGCAGTCATTCCTGAAGATGGGGAGGATCGAGGTAGGGGCCGGCCATCCCCCTGAGGGGGGAGGGACTGTCTTATGCCTGCACCTTGCCTCTTGCAAGATCGTAGAGGAACTCCGGGGCGAAGTCCGCGCCGTTGGGCCAGGCCGCCGTTCCACCTTCCATCCTTACTTGCGCGAACAAGGCGGGATCTTTCAGCGGCTCAAACACTTCTCCCCACAGCTCATTGGTCAGATCAACCTCTCCTCGCGTGCTGTCTGCAAACTCCAGGAGCAGCACGTAGGGACGCAGGACTGTGACTCTGGTTACCTTGGGGATCTCATCCATAGCGACTACTCGCCCTTCTTGGCCTTCAGCAACCTGTGCGCATAGACCAGCGCAGCTAGCGCCACAACGCCGTACGCCGCCGCGCCCAGTACGTCGGTGGGCCAGTGCGCGCCGAGGTAGATGCGGGAAAACGCCGTCGCCGCGATGAGCGCCAGAATCCCAGCCGTGGCGATCCGCCGCAGCGCTGCGCTGCGGATGCGCGGGACCACTATGGCGATGGCCAGTCCCCAGAAGAGGACGGCGTGAAAGGCGTGGCCGCTGGGGAAGCTGCCGCTGGTCCCGCTCTCCAGCACCCGTACAACATCCTCAGCAGGCCTGGGCCGGTCAACGAGCGCTTTGGGCAGGCGAAGCGCCAGATCAAAAGCGAGCACGCCCAGAAACGCAGCCGCTTCCGGCCGGCGGCGCAGGATGGCAAGAACGCCTGCAACCGCAAGGACGCCTCCTATCGCCAGAGGGTCGTCCCCCACGAACGAGACGCCTCGCATGAGGCCGTCCAGCCAGGGCGCGCGCCACCACTGGAGCGCCCTGGCAACGGCAACGTCGCCTGGAAGGGGGGTGGCCATCGCCGCCGCCACGGTGAGGGCCACGGCCAGCCCCACAGACGCCAGGACCCCGAGCGCGAGCCTCTTGCCCGGCCTGGTTTGAGGTGGAATGAAGCGCATCAAAGATTGCCCGGACATGCTACAGTATGGAGCGTTTTGCAGAAACGGCCAGCGTTGCTGGTTCTGTTCGCGTGGACGTACCGCACCCTGAACGGTGCGGCTTCAAGCCGCAGCCTTCAGGCTGCGGTGTTCCCACGATGAAGCAACGGCCAACGCAGCCCATCATACACTAGAGGAGCACCGCTCATGAGCTATGAGTTCAACCACGTCCACTTGAAGGCGCCGGACCCGAAGAAGACCGCAGACTGGTATGTCAAGGCGTTCAACTTCAAGATCGTTGGCGACATAGTGCGCCCTGTGGGCGACCGGTTCATCCGGTGCCAGACGGCGGATGGCGTGGGGGTGAACATCTCCGGCGCGCGCTCCGGGGAGACCCTCGACCCCGGCAACGCCGGCGCACACTGGGGTATCGAGCACTTCGGCGTGAATGTGGGGGACATCGAGGCCGAGATCAAGCGGCTGACGGATCTTGGGGCGAAGCTGCTGGAGGGGCCGAACGGCAACAAGGGCGAGCTGCGCATCGCCTTCATCAAAGGGCCGGACGACACCCGAATCGAGCTGCTGCAACAGCCGCCGGCCAGGTAGTTGCAGCCGTCCGAAGGGCGACGGCATGTCCTATTGTCATTGACTCGAGAATAGCATTTTCATCCCCTACGGTGTGCGGATGCCACTCCGCATGAATGATTCTGAGCAAGCGGAACGAAGTGGAGCGCAGCGAAGAGTCTGGTTGGCCAGCAATCCACGTGAGCTACTGGCAGGGGTAGTCCCTGCCAAAACAGATTCTTCACGATGTCCCAACTGCCGTCGGGACTCGTTCAGACTGACATGAAAAGGGGGTGTGCCAAGCGGTACGTTACAAACGGCGAAGGGGCGTCTTATGACGCCCCTTCCAGCAGTTGATGCTTTTCCGGCTATTTGATGCCGTAGCGCCGCTTCATGCGTTCCACGCGGCCTTCCGTGTCCACGATGCGCTGCTCGCCGGTGAAGAAGGGGTGGCAGTGGCTGCACACCTCTACACGCAGCGTCGGCTGCGTTGCGCCCGTGGTGAACGTGTTCCCGCAGGAGCAGACCACCTGAGCGTTGTGATAGTACTGGGGATGAATCTTTTCTTTCATTGGGCTGTACCTGCCGTTACCGGGTCAATGTTGGCCCGCCTGTGCTCTTTGGTGCCATTGTCATATCGCACGTGGCCGTCGGCCAGGGCATAGAGAGTATAGTCCTTGCCAACGCCCACGTTCTTGCCGGGGATGATCTGCGTGCCCCGCTGGCGGACCAGAATGGTGCCTGCTAGGACAAGCTCGCCGCCGGAGCGCTTTACGCCGAGGCGTTGTCCCTGGGAGTCGCGGCCGTTGTGGGTGCTGCCGCCGCCCTTCTTGTGTGCCATAGGATGCCTTCCTTCAGGGTCTCTAGAATAAGATGCGGCTTAGCCGCCGACGATTTCAGTGACGCGCAGGCGCGTGAGCTGCTGGCGGTGGCCGGTCTTCACGCCCTGGCGGGTCTTGGACTTGAACTTGAAGATGACGAGCTTTGGCCCCTTGATCTGCTCTTCAACGACAGCCATGACCTTGGCGCCTTCAATGGTGGGGCGGCCCACCGTGAGCTTGCCGTCCCGGTTGATCAGCAACACGTCGGTCAGCTCAACCGTCTGGTCCTTGTCGGTAGCCAGCTTTTCCACGTCAAGCACTACGCCTGGGCTGGCCTGGTATTGTTTGCCGCCGGTCTTGAAAACTGCGTATTCCATGATTGCTCCAAAACAGTCCTACGAATCATCAACTATAGCTGACGGCTGGTATGCTGTCAATGTATGTGACGTTTGTCACAAACACCCACTGGCGAGTATACTTGCTTGTCCTGTTGGCGTCGCCGGGATGTCTTATTCAGCAGGCCAAAGGAGTGCATATGCTGTTCCGCCTTGGTGTGGCCATGGTCCGCTTCCGGTGGTGGGTCGTCGGGGCGTGGGCGGTGGTGTTCCTGGTGGCGGGCGGGCTTGCGCCCCGGGTGTTCGACGAACTGACGCCTGGCTTTGGACGGGCCAACACCGAGTCGCAGGAGGCCATTGACCTCCTGGCGGAGAAGCTGGCAGAGGACGAAGTGGTGCTGGTAGTCGTGGTGTCGCATCCGACGCTGCTGGCGTCGGATGCGGCCTTCCGGCAGGGGGTGGAGCAGACCCTGGCGGGACTCCAAGGCTATCCCGACCTTGGGAAAATCCTCACGCTGTACCAGAGTGGCGCGCAGAGCTTTGTTTCCGATGACGGCCATTCGACGTATGCCTACGTTTCCCTGAAGGGCGGGTTCGACTACGGCATGGAGACCTTCGACGAGGTGCGAGAGAAGATTGTTGCGCCGCCGGGGTTTGAGGTGTGGGTGACGGGAGGGGTCGCCATCTTCTCCGAGCTGAACAAGGCGGCTGAGCGAGACCTGCAACGCGCGGAGGCGATCAGCCTCCCCCTGGTGCTGGCGGCGCTGGCCATCGTCTTCGGCGCGCTGGTGGCCATGATGCTGCCCATCGCTATGGCGGCAGTGGCGGTTGTTGTGACCATGGCGGCCGTCTACATCCTCACGCAGACCACGGACATCTCCATCTTCGTGCTGAACATCGCCTCGTTCCTGGGCATCGGCATCTCCGTTGACTACACGTTGCTGGCTATCAACCGGTTCCGGGAGGAGCTCGCCCACCGCGACAGGGCCGAGGCGGTCGGCGTGACCATGTCTACCGCCGGCCGGGCAATCCTCTTCTCCGGCCTCACCACCGTTGTTGGCCTTTCCGGTCTGCTGTTCATGCCGTTCATGTTCTTCCGCTCGCTGGGCATAGGCGGCGTGACCGTGGTCGTGGCCTCGTTGCTTGTTGTGCTGACCCTGGTCCCCGCGCTTCTGGGTATCATGGGGCCGCGCATCAACCGCTTCCGGGTGCTGCGCGCCGCCGAGAACGGCGCAAACGGCGGACTGTGGCGCAGCGTCGCTTCGTGGGTCATGGCGCACCCTGTGCTGGTGTCCGTGCCGGTCGTCGCCCTGCTGCTGCTCCTCGGCGCGCCCTTCCTGGGTGTGAAGCTGGGCACGCCCTGGGCGACTGTCCTTCCAGCCGGAGCGGAGGCCCGGGAGGGTTGGGAGAAGGTGGAGCGCGAGTTTGGGCAGGGGGAGCTGACGCCCATCGCGGTTGCCGTTCGAACCCAGGGCAACGTCCTTCAGCCAGAGGTAGTCGACGCGCTCTTTGACTTTACCCGCAAGATCGCCGCCGACCCACGGGTGGAGCGCGTCGAGAGCATTGTGACACTGGACCCCTCCATCACCAAAGAGCAGTACCAGCAGATGTACGCTGCGCCGCAACTCATCCCCTTCCCAGCGGTGCAGGCAGCGCTGGCAGCCTACGGCAAGGATGACGTGACCGTCGTGCGCGTCTACTCGAAATACGCCGTGCTCTCCAACGAGACCAAGGCGCTGGTGCAGGACGTGCGGCAAACCTCCAGGAGCATGGGCGCGGGCGTTACCACGCTGATCACCGGCGCCACGGCAGACCTGGAAGATACCCAGCATGTCATGTATTCCTACTTCCCCTGGGTGATCGTCTACGTGGTTGTGGTGACCTACGTGGTGTTGCTTGTGCTCTTCCGGTCGGCGCTGCTGCCGCTGAAGGCGGTGCTGATGAACGCCCTGAGCATCTCCGCCAGCTACGGCGCTCTTGTGTTCATCTTCCAGGACGGCAACCTGGAAGGGCTGCTCCAGTTCACCTCTTCCGGATTTGTGGAGGTGACGCTGCCCATCCTCATGTTCTGCGTGGTCTTTGGCCTGAGCATGGACTATGAGGTCTTCCTGCTGAGCCGCGTGAAGGAGCTGTATGACCGCACCAAGGACAATACCGAGGCGGTTGCCGGCGGGCTGGAGAGGACGGGGCGCATCATCACCAGCGCGGCAATGGTCCTGGTGCTTGTGGCCGCCGCCTTTGCCACCAGCGACGTCATCGTGGTCAAGGCGTTTGGCGTGGGCGTTGCGCTGGCAATCCTGCTAGACTCTACCCTTATCCGGGCGCTGCTGGTGCCTGCGCTGATGCGCATCATGGGCTCGGCCAACTGGTGGTCGCCGCGCTGGCTGCTGTGGGCCTTGCCGGAGGCAAAGGTGGAGGGGGAGGCAGCTTCTATGGCTTCCTCCCCCTCTGGGGGAGGACCGAGGTAGGGGCTCCCCGGTTCCTACCGGAAGGGTTCCGTCGTTTGCTCACGTGTTCTCAGAGGGTGCACATGATTGACATGGTCCTGGAGCAGATTGAGGCCTATCTGGACGGCGGCGTGTCCTTCGAGGAGTTGGAGCGGTGGGTCGCCGCGAACCTGGAGGCGCTGTCGGACGAAGGCGACTGGGACGTCGTTGTGTTTGTGAACGACCTGGACGGCGATCTCATGGACGTGAGTCAGGGGCGGCTGGCCGAGGATGCCTTCAAAGCCTTGCTGCGTGAGCGAATCATCGTGGCCCGCAGCCAGGGGGGCGCCGCGGGCTAGCCCGCTCGCGTAGGTGTGGCTACACCTGGACCACGTCCAGCCCTTGAATGCGGCGGAAGTCACGAAGGTTGTGCGTGAGGACGCTGTACCCGTTGGCGATTGCGGTGGCGGCGATGATGAGATCGTGGCGCCTATTAATTGGCCCCGGGCTTGCAAATCAGCATAGATAGACGCATGCGCTCGCGCTGCCCCAAGATCAAAGGGCAGGACCATCAGCGTTTCGAACACCCTCGTCACGAAGGCTTGGCGATTGCGACTTTGCTCCTGAGTGCTGGTCCTGTGTAACCCCACAAGGAGTTCTGATGCGGTAACTGCAGACAAGGCCATCGGCTCTCCTCTCGAGTGCAGGAAGACAGCTTCAACAGGATCGCCTCGCCGTTCAAGGGCGATAAAGACGCTCGTGTCTATCAGGAGGGCCATTCTGGAAACTGGGCCTTTGGCTGGTTAGCTTGGATTTGCTCCAATTCATCCCAGTATTCTGGGTCAGGCTTTGGGAAGGTCTTGAGCAACTCCAGGAACTCCCCCAGAGTGATTTGCTTGGGTGGGCTGGGCGGCTCAATGCTTGCCACGGCCTCACCGTTGCGCACCACAATGAACTTCTCGCCCTTGTAGCGGACGCGGTTCAGGATATCCGATAGGTTTCTGGCAAGCTCTGTGGCGGTGATGCGCGTTTGCATGGCGGGTTTTCCCCTGGGGCATGAGCACGGCAGGCGTTTCTCTGAAAATCAGATTGTATGATAATCTGATGCGCTCCGCCCGGCAAGCGACCTAGTACTTGCTTGCATAAGTGGCTGGATGATGAATCCCCGTTCGCCCTGAGCTAGCCTGCCCTGAGCGGAGCCGAAGGGAAGGGCGCGCTCGTGGTTCGACAAGCTCACCACGAACGGGATTTGATTGGCGGGTCACTTTCGCAACTAGGGCCTAGCTCCTCGGCGCCTCTTCGTGTTGGTGCAGCCATTCTACCGGCAGCGCCGCCTCCATCTGCCAGTGGTAGGTCCGGCCCCTCCTCTCCTCGTCGTCGTAGGATATCTCTACCCGGATGCGGCGGTCGAGCAGGGGATCGAAAAGCTGCTGGTGCAGGCCATGCGGTGGGAACTCGCAGCCGCTGCGAGGATAGAGAGGCGGAAAGTGGAACTCGGTCCTGGCGCTGGTGTCCAGCGCGGTGATCACCACCTTGCCATTCCACGCCACGCCTGTGCCGGCGTTCTCCAGCTTCATGCCCGGTGATTCCTTCTTGTCCCGAAGCCACGCGTACAGCATCGGCCGCGTGGCCAGACGGTAGACTCGGTAGGTCAACAGGAGGTAGCGGGCCTGGATGACGGCAAGCAGAGCGATGACCACCGTCGAAAGCGCCTCGACGACGATAGACCATTGGGCGATTGGAGTGTTCACGCAAATCCCCTCGCAAGCGGTTGATGTGACACGCCTCCTGATTCTAGGCGCAGGGCAGGGCAGCTTGCTAGGCGAAAGCAGGCGCGGAATGGGATGCACTGAGGATGAGAGTGAACCCTCCTACGGTATGTCCTGCCAGATCTCCACCAGCAGGCCCATGTTGGTGCGAGGGTGGAAGAACGTGACGCGGCTGCCGCCCGGCCGCGCCGGCGGCAACTGCCCGATCTGCTGGAGGCCCGCGGCCCGTAGCCGGGCAACGTCGTGCTCGATGTCCTGGGAATAGAAGCAGACGTGGTGGATGCCCGAGCCGCGCGTGGCCAGGAAGCGGGCGGTGCCGCTGGTCTGGTCCTGGGGCACGCTGACCTCAATCATGGACTCGCCGATGGGGAACTCCAGGATGCGCACGTTGTCGCTCTGGACGAAGCGGCCGTTGGGCAGGTCCGAGCGCTTCTCGTTGACGGGCAGGCCGTACTGGTCGCGGAACAGCTTCAGAGCCTCGCCCGGCGTGGCGCAGACGATGCCCACGTGGTGGAAGTGCGTGAACTTGCCTCCGGTCCCCCTTGGCGGCTGGGGAACCACGCCATTGACGGGCATGTTCTGCCATATCTCCAGCAGGAAGCCCAGGTTGCTGCGCGGATGCGCGAAGGCCACGCGCGACCCGCCGTTCTGGTCGCGGCTGCCCGTCGGCCCCAGGATGATCTGCTGGCCCGCGTCCTTCAGGCGCTTGACGTCTGCCTCGATGTCGTCGGAGTAGAGGCAGAGGTGATGAGGGCTGGGCCCGCGCCGCTCCAGAAAGCGGCCCGTCCCGGAGGCCGGGTCGTTGGCCTTGTTGATCTCCAGCTCGCTTTCGCCAACAGGAATGTCCAGGATGCTGACGTTGTCCAGGGGCACAGGCCGGCCATCCGGCAACGGGGAGCGCGATACGTCAACCTTGAAGCCGTAGGCGTCAAGCCACAGCTTCTTGGCCTCCTCCAGGTCTCCCACCACCAGGCCCACGTGATGGATCCGTGTGAACATCGTGTTGCTCCTTTGGTCCCCTTTGCTTACACCGCTACATAAGTGTCGTCAACTCAATACGTGTGCTTTGCTAGACAATGCCCCATCTTCACCTTCCCTCCTCAAGGGGAAAGATGACTCTCTCCTCTCCCTAGAGGGGAGAGGACTAAGGTGAGGGTGAAGCGTACCGCTGAGAAACGCGAAGCTATGTTGCCAATGGCTATACGGTTGCGGCATCAGCCGCTTCGTTCACGGTGCAGCGCTGGACCGCTATGCCACTCCCTCCCCTGGCGTCTCTTTGAGACGGCGCACCGGCGAGACCGCGAGCAGCGCCGCCGCCGAAAGCGTCGCTACCCCCGCAATCGCCAGCGTCCACCGCATGCCCGCCCAGCCCACAATCGCCCCAGCCAGCAGCGATCCCCCAAGCGCCGCCACAACGCCCAGCCAGCGCACCCCGCTGTTCACGCGGCCTCGCACCTTGTCGGGCGTCAGTGCCTGGCGCAGGCTCAGCTCGTTAATGTCGTACACCGCCCATGCCCAGTCCCCCAGGAGCTGCTGCCCCACCAGGAATGCGCCCGCTATCACCAGTGGCCCGCGCGCCAGGGGAATGAGCAGGATGGCAAACCCAATGATGGCCCCCGTCGCAGCGATTACCGGACCGATCCCGAAGCGGCGGGTCAAGGCCGGCGCAATGAACGCGCCGCCCAGAGAGCTGATTCCCCCCACGGCGAAGATCATGCCCAGCACGCCCGGCGCGAAGCCCAGCTCCCGTATGCCGAAGACCAGGATCAGCCCGCCGATGATGCCGCCCGACAGCCCTCGCAAGACGTGGGCCGCCGAAAGCGCCCGCAGCGCCGGCTGGCCCCACAGGAACCGCAAGCCTTCCACAAGCTCCGCCCTGAGCGGCCCCGTGGCCGTCGCTCCTCCTCCTCTCGGCTCCCGAACCCGCATGAAAAACAGGAGCGCCCCGGACGCCAGGAACGCCGCTGCGTTCACCACCACCGACGCAATCGCCGATGCCAACTGCGCGATCCAGCCGCTGACGCCAAACGCGCCGATTTCCACCGCCGATGCCGTCCCGGACATTCTGGAGTTCGCCGCAACCAGTTGATCGCGCCGCACAACGAAGGGCACGAAGGAAGGGTGCGCCGCGTCAAAGAACACGTCCAGCAGCCCAGTGGCGAAGGCCACGGCGTACAGGTGGGCGATGTGCATCGCCCCAAAGGCGTAGGCAACAGGTATGGACCCCATCGCAATCGCCCGGCCAACGTCCGCCACGATCAGCACCTGCCTGCGGGGCAGCCGGTCCACCCACAGCCCTGCGGGCAAGCCCGCCGCCAGTCCCGGCGCTGTCCCCGCAGCGGCCAGCAGCGCCATCTGCCGCGGCGTGGCGTCCAGTATGAGCGCTGCGGTAAAGGACAGCGCCCCCATCAGCGAGCCGAAGGTCTCCGCAGTGTGCGCCGCCCACAGCTTCAGAAAGTCCCGGTTGCTCCAGAGTGACGAAGGCGCAGCGCCTGCAGGGGGCGTGTGACGGCTCCTGTTCATTCGCTCCCCTTGGAAACAGCGTAAACCAGCAGGGCATCAGTATAGCACGTGAGCGCCTTGGGTTGACTGCCTCTCGTATCAACACTACAATCACAGGTACTCCAACGGCAGATGGTGCCTCGCATGGCGCATCCCGCTAGCTTTCAGGCCGCTCCTTTTCGTCGCCACCGCGTATCCGTGTCGCTTCCAGTCAGATTGTAGGACGCTACCCTATGGCCGCACGACCTGCGCAACTCGCCGCCGACGCCACTGAAGTGCCCGAGGTTGTGGTGTCCCGCCTCCCCCAGTACGTCAGGGCGTTGACACGCTTGACCCAACAGGGCATCACCGTGGTGAGCTCTCAGCAGTTGGGCGACCTTATCCAGATGACGCCCGCGCAGATACGCAAAGACCTGAGCTACTTTGGGCGCTTCGGCAAGCAGGGCAGGGGCTACTCCGTGAAGTACCTCCTTGGAGAGCTCCGACGCATCCTCGGACTGGACCAGGAGTGGCGGGTCGGGCTGGTGGGCGTGGGTCGCCTGGGACGCGCGATCTTGAGCTATCCCGGCTTCGCGCCCGAAGGCTTCAAGGTCGTGGCGGCCTTCGACGCCGACCCGCGCCAGGTGGGGCAGATGGTGGCAGGCATCATGGTGCAGCCCATGCACCGGCTTGGGGAAGTGGTCCACGAGCTGGGAGTGCGCATCGCCATCGTCGCCGTGCCTGCCTCCCAGGCCCAGGAAGTCGTCAACCGCCTGGTCGCCTGCGACGTCCGCGCCATCGTCAACTACGCCCCGGTGAGCCCCCAGGCGCCGGCGCACGTGCGCGTCCGCAACATTGACCCCGTCATGGCCCTGCAGTCCATGACCTACTATCTCACCGCGCCGAACAGCGCGGCAAAGCAAAGCGCCAGCCGGTAGTCCCGTCGCGTCGCAAAGACCGCGCCCTACAGCGGTAATGATGGCGTATGCATGGAAGGGGCAGGATCATCCTGCCCGCGTCTCCGCCCCCTGGGGGCTGCACCAACGCTTTCAGCGCCAGGATGCCTGTGGACCTTTGTGGGTTGAACCACAGCAGGGCTACCGTGGGCACGTCCCGCGAGGTGGTTGCTTGCCGTACGCTTGTGTACAGCAAGTCGCCTTCTATCCGGGCCGTGGACTGCCCTGCGGGTGATCGGGATGCGGGGATTATGTGAAGTCACCCCTTCAGGCGATGCGCGCCCCAATGCCACATGGTATGGTGGGGATGCTTGGTAGAGGTACGTACGGAGGCATACATGAAGAACAGCGCCTGGAGCCGGCGGGGGTTCACACTCATAGAGGTGTTGATCGTGCTGGCGGTCCTGGGCCTGCTCGCAGCGGTGGTCGTTCCCAACGTCCTGGGGTTCGTCACTCGTGGCGGCGCCAGAGCCCTGGAGTCCGACAAGAGCGCCATCTCCCTTGCCGTCAACGCCTTCAAGGCCGACTCTCACGCAGGCATTTCCACCGGCCAGTGGGGCAAAGGCACAATGGGCAATTGGTACCCCACCTCTACGGGGAGCAACACCGCGGTGGAGCTGAGCACGACCACGTTTGACCCCGCCTATCCCAGCAACCCGCGGGTGATGAAGTACAAGAAAGGGCCCGGCGACAATGGGGACGCCCTCGACGCGGACATCACCAGCTCCGTTGTCTGGATGGGCCTCCTGAAGCAGGAGCCCTTCGGCACGGCTGGCGCGATGTATTCGGAAAACGCGTTCAGCGGCGCCGCACATCCCATGGACGAAGAGCAGGGCCAGTACCTCAGCGACCTGCCCGACTCGGCCGCCGAAGCCAACACCGACACGGATGGCACGCCCACGAACGGCAACGGCCTGACGAGCGGCAGCTATGTGTGGATCGTGTTGGACACGGGGGACGTGTCCCCTGCCTACAAGGCCGACGACGGCAAATGGTACGCCGGCTCCAACGGCTCATACCCGTAACTACGCTGAATTGAAAACGCTGGGGGCAGCTAGCTGCCCCCAGCGTTTTCAATTCTATTCTTCTACTGCCGCTCGCCGCGCTTCTCCCGCTTGGGGTAGACGGTCACCTTCCGCATGGCCCCTGCCCCCACGCTTTCCGTAGTGACGCTGGGATGATCGGCCAGGGCAACGTGGATAACCCGCCGCTCTGACGGCGGCATGGGTTCAAGGGAAATGGGGCGGCCGCTGGCAGTCACTCGCTCAGCTATCCGCATGGCCATCGCCTGCAACGAACGGCTCCGGCGCTCCTTGTATTCCTCCACGTCCAGCACCACAAGAGGGTGGTTGCCCTGCTTGCCAAGGATCAGGTTCACCAGGAACTGCATGGACTGAAGCGTTTCCCCGCGTTTGCCGATGAGCAGGCCCGAGTCGTCTCCATTGATGTCAATGGCAGGGCCTGTCTCGTCGTCGCCAGATGTCCGCAGGCTTGCCGTGGCGGAAACCTGCATCGCGCCCAGGAGCTTGTTCACAACCTCAATAGCGTCGGAAGCAAGCGTATGTGAAGGCGCCAGCCGGGTGACGCGCACCCGCGCCTGTTCCGCGCCTATGCCGAAGATGCCGGCGCGGCCCTGGCTAAGGACCTCTATTGTGACTTCCTCGCGATCGGCGTCTAGCTCTTTGAGCGCGACTTCTACTGCTTCGTCTACCGTCTTGGCGCTGATCTCCACTCGTTCCAGCTTGTTCCTCATGGGCGGACTCCTCGATGGCCGGAGTTTGAGCGTCGTCCTGGCCCGCTGCATCAAGGGCTGCGACGGGCACGGGTACCGGCTGCTTTTTCTTGAAGATCAGGAGCTCGCTATAGCCCGTTACGTATCCCTGGATCACGATGCCAATGATGTTAGATATCATCCAGTATAGGGGCAAGCCGCTGGGAAGGCTAATGGTAAAGAACGCGAACATGAACGGCATCATCCACAGCATCATCCGGTTGGTGGACTGCTGCCGGGGGTCCCCCATACTGGGCGTGCTCATCTTCTGCAGCACCCACATGGAGATGCCGACCATGACAGCCATGATGGGTGTCGGGTCGGGCACCGCCAGGTCAAACCAGAGGAACCGGCTGTTCAGCGGCACCACCTCGTGGGCGATGGGCAGCCAGGAGTACAGGTGCTGGGAAAGGCTGGCAAGCCGCTCCGGGCTTGTGGGCAGGAGAGACACGATGGAGATGTACAGACCGATCCAGACAGGGAACTGGATGACCATGGGCCCCAGGCAGCCCAGAGGATTGACGCCTGCTTCTTTGTAGAGGCGCATCGTCTCTTGGGAAAGCCGCGCCCGGTCCTTGGCGTAGCGTTTCTGGAGGGCCTGGAGCTTGGGTTGAAGCTCGGACATCCTCTTGGTAGAGCGGGTCTGCTTCAGGGTCAGCGGCAGCGTGATCAGCCGCACAATGATCGTAAAGATGATGATCGTTATGCCGAAGTTCCGCCCTGTGAAGGCGTACAGCAGCACCAGCCCGTTCTGCATCGGGTTGAGGATGATCTCGTTCCACAGGAGAGAGAGGATGTCCCACATTTATTTCTTCTTTGGCTCCGTGTTCGTCTCCCAGACCTTCTCTTGCCGGGGGGCCATCCGGATGGCCCAGACGCGCTTGTCCATGGCGTTCACGTAGACCACCTGGCCGTCGGTGGTGAGGGGCGCCTGGACCTCAGCGCCGACGTTGTAGTTGGAAACCTGCGCCCCCGTGTCGGGGGCAAGCACGTAGATGATCCCGCCGTCTGACGCCACCACGAGGTTACTGCCGACCAACGCTGGGGAGGAAATAGCCGTGCTACCCAGGTCGAACTTCCAGAGTCCGCTGCCCGTGTTGATGTCAATGGCATGGACGGCGCCCTTCGTTGAGACGGCGAAGACCCGCAGGCCGTTCGTCACGGGGCTGCCCCATATCCACGAATCCCCCTGGAAATGCCACCGTTCGCGCCCTGTGCCGGCATCAACTGCATACAGCCTGCGGTCAAAGGAACCGAAGATGACCATCCCCTTGGTCACCAGGGCAGGGCTCACAATGGCCCCGTCAGCCTGGAAGGGGGCTGCCCAGCGGGGCTTGCCGTCCTGCAAAGAAAGGGCGTAAAGCTTGTGGTCCAGGGACCCCACGTACACCGTGTCGCCGTCCACGACAGGGGTGGACCACACGGCTTTCCCCGTCTTGAACTCCCACGCCTTCTGGCCCGTGGAGGCGTCCAGGGCGCGCACATTGCCATCGTCGGAGCCGTATACCACCAGGCCCTTGGCCACGGCAACGCCGCCGACGCTCTTCTGCGTCTTGGACTCGTCGCTGGGGTAGCGCCACTTCAGGCTCAGGTCAGAAGGGGCGAGGGCATACACCCTGCCGTCATAGCCGGTGACGTAGAGCACGCCATTCGCCAGGGCGGGAGTGCCGTAGAGGCCCAAGAGCGGGTCTTGCCCTTCAGGTGGGAAGGCCGCTCGCTGTTCTCCATTGCGGACGTCCAGGGCGAGCATGCGTCCGCTGCGAGCGCCCGCGTAGACGAGGTCGCTCCCAATGGCTACGCCGGACCAGCCGGAGGACGCCACGAACTGGCTGCCGGTGCAACCGGCGGCAAACACGATGAGCAGCAGGGAGGCGAGGAGCAGGGGTGTTCGTTTCATGCGGTGCGTTGCGTCTGCGCCCGGTCGGCCGTCGGGACGGGGTCATAGCCCATGCTGCGGCTCAGGGGCTGGCAGCGCGCCAGGCGCTTAAGGGCCAGCCAGCCCCCTTTCCATGCCCCGAACTCGGCTACGGCCTCTTGGGCGTAGTGTGAACAGGTAGGATAGTAGCGACAGGTGGAAGGCCAGAAAGGCGATAGCGTCTTCTGATACAGACGGATGAGGCCCAGAAGGGTCCACTTCATCAACAATTGTCTCCGGAAGCCTGGGGCATGATGAGGCCGGCCTTGGTAAGCAACTCCCTGCCCTCCAGGGCGAGGCGTTCATAGGAGGCTTGCACCGTGGCAGGCCTGGCGATTACCACGATGTCCCAACCTGGCTGCAAGCGCGTCTGCCGGATGTACTCGCGCAGCCTGCGCTTGACCTTGTTACGCGCCACTGCCTTGCCCACGCGTTTGCTGACAGAGAAGCCCAGGCGGGTGACGCCTAATCCGTTCTGCCGGATACGAATCACAAGAAGCGCGCTGCTCCAGCTTCTGCCACTGTTTCGGACAGCTTGGAAGTCTGCGGGCCTTCTCAGGCGGCGCTCCCGTGGCAGCGAAAAAGAGGCGGGGCGACGATTCTCGCTCTGCCTCTCAGTGCCTGGCTTAGATGCTGACCCGGACACGACCCTTGAAGCGTCGGCGGCGTAGGACATCACGGCCTCCTCGAGTGCTCATACGCGCGAGGAATCCGTGCACACGCTGGCGGTGACGCCTCTTTGGCTGATAGGTTCTCTTTGGCATGCTCTAACACTTGATAGGAATGCAACGCTTGATTATAGGGCGCACCTAGCTGGGGTGTCAAACGCTTACCCCAGGACCTCAGCAATGGCTATTGAAATGTCAGGGAAGGCAGACGGAGACACCGAGGCGTCCCTGCCCAAACGCCGAACCTCGCGGTAGCCTTCAGTCGAAGGGGAGCGGTACACCTCCAGGGCATTGGCCTCCAGGTCCACCAGCCAGAACTCCTGCACGCCGGCGCGGGCGTACAGGAGGCCCTTCACAAGACGGTCCACCACTGGCGTCGCCTCAGCCACTTCGATGAGCAGGAGCACATCCTCGCCTGTCGGATGCGCTGAGCTATAGTAGTCCCGCTTGAACTTCAGCAAAGCGATGTCTGGGCAAGGCTCAGAATACCTATTCAATCGCACGGGGTTTCTCGCGCTGACGACCGCATTCAGACGCGCAGAGAGGAAGAAATCGTTGAGGTACATGTTAATTCCGGCCTGGCGGGGCGAGATGCGCTCAATGACGGTGATGTCGCCCTCCCCCAACTCCACCATCGAGTCCTCATCGAAAATGCCCACCTTCGCCATGGCGTAGTACTCGTCTACGTTGAAGCGATATCTCTGCAAGCCTTCGGTCATGTAGGGTTCCCGGCGCGGCGCTTCCAGCGACTCCATTGTAGTGTCTTTCCAGCCTACCCCACAACGTTTCGCCTTGCTGTGTGCTATCATACCCGCTACCAAGGCGGGAGGTACGCTATGGAGCTGACCCCTGAGATGAATGAGGCC
>JACQUI010000198.1 GCA_016210395.1 Chloroflexota bacterium
GGAGCCTGTCTCAGTGCCTCATGCGAGAGTGACCAGAAAAGGACGACGGTAATGGTGCTGGCCCAGGAGGAGTTTGTTTTCCCAGATCTTCTGGCCCCTGATCGGGAGAATAAGGGTGGCGCGGCCTGCTGCCGTTGTAGCGACGGTGTGTCCTATGCCTGGACCGGCCCAGGTGATCCCCAATCTCCACAGGGTGGCCAAGTTGAAGGCCGTGGCCAGGAGCGTCCACTCTGCTCGGACGTTGCTCAGGCCTCGCAGGAGGAACCGCCGTGCCCCCAACTGTTCCTTGATGATGCCGAACACCGGTTCGACAATCTGCTTGCGCAGCCGGTACAGCGCCTTGGCCCATTCGGTCCGCATCTTGGCCCGGTGCTGGCGGAGCGCGGCTTCGTGTGGGCCGATTTCCAGGGATCGTCCCTGCCCTCGGCTTTTCACGCACCTGCGGAAAGCCGGGCACGCCTGGCAGACCGCCCTCGCTGCCCGGTATATCCGCACCATTCCCTGGATACGTTGCTTCTGCCCGATGTACTCCAGCCGCTGTCCCTCGGGGCAGGTGTAGCTGTCCGTCACCGGGTCGTAGTCGAACCGGTCTTTGTGGTAGGGCTCCGCGGCAGCCTTCTGCTCCGCCTCTGGCATGACGACTTGCTGGCTCCGCGCTGCACAGGCCTCCAGGTTGGGTCCGGAGTGGTACCCAGCATCCGCCAGGGTCGCCTCCACCAGCCCCACCGCTTCCCGCGCCGCATCCACCATGGGCGCCAATTGGCCATGGTCGTCGGGCGCCATCACCACATCCGCCGCCGTGATTATGAGCTGCTGGTGGGTGGACGAGGCTGCTGGCGAAACCATCGCCTGGGCGTTGTACCCCATCACGGTCCCCTGCCGGCCCTTCATGAAGCTGGCGTCGCCGTCCGTCAGGTTCACTTGCTTGCGGTCCTCCGCGTCCATTTGCTCCAGGGCGGCCAGCACCTGTTCCCGCAAGGTCTGCGCCTTAGCCAGTTGCTCAGGCAGCCTGGGCGGTGCAGGTACGTCACCGTTGACGTTCTGGGCTTCCAGGTCCGATATCGCCGCATCCACCCGTTCCAACAACCGCGCCAGTTCCGCGCGGTCGAAGGTCCGGTCCTTAGCGGCATTTGCCAGCACCTTCGTTCCGTCCACCGCCTGCACTGCCAGGTCCACCAGACCCACCGCTACTGCGGTACGCACCGTACGTTTCAGCAGCCCTCGCATCTTCTCTCGGTGGTCTCGGTAAAAACGCCACAGCGTGTTGTGGTCGGGTTGCTGCCAACCGGTCAACCACAAATACGGGATCTGGTCCCGGCAGGCCCGTTCCAGAGCTCGGCTGGAGCGCACCCGCGTCATGAAGCCGTAGAGCCATACGCTGAGCAATGCCCGCGGATGGTACGCCGGGGCTCCCTCCTCTGGTCCGTCGGGGTCCACCCCCAACTGAAGCCATCCGGCACGGTCGATGCTGTCCACAAACGAGGCCACAAAGCGCGCTGGATGGTCGTCCCGTACAAGGTCCCCCAGCGCTGGCGGGAGAAGCCATACCCGGTCACGACTAAACGGACGCATGGGCATAACGCTGCACCCCGTATTCCTGGCGTTCTCCCGCTATTCTACTCTGGAGCTTTTCCGTCAAATAGACGCCTCGGCCGAGTTTTGAGACAGGCTCCGTCTGCCACCCCTGCTTCGATGCCGACAGTCATGTATATAATGTGGCCATAGAGGCGTTGCCTAAGCCGGCCATCGCCGCAGTCTCCGGGGCTTGTGTCGGTGGAGACTGCGAGTTGGCCATGGCCTGCGACCTGCGGGTGGCGGGGCAGTCCTCCTGGTTCTCTCAGCCGGAGATAGACCTCGGGGTGGGGAGGCACCCAACGCTTGCTGCGCCTGATACGCAAGACCAAAGGGATGGAGCTTCTCACGCAGGGGGAGCCGGTGTCGGCTCAGGAGGTCCTCTCCCTGGGCCTGGTGAACCGGGGGGGGCCCCGACGACCAGGTCCTGGATGCCGCCATCGCCCTGGGCGGGCGGCCGGCCGGCAAGCCCGCCGTTGCCCTGGCCAATGTGAAGCCCGCGGTCCAGCGAGGGTTCGGCCTGCCTTTGAGCGAGGCGCTGAAGGTGGAGGGGGCCTGCTATCTGGAGGTCTATGCCTCCAGGGATGCCGGCGAGGGTATAAGCGCCTTCCTGGAGAAACGATCACCCCGCGGCTAGCCACTGGAAGGGGTACTGGCTATGAACGTAGGTTATCTTCTCACCCGCGCCGCCCAGCGCTATCCCGACCGCC
>JACQUI010000200.1 GCA_016210395.1 Chloroflexota bacterium
AGCTAGTACCTACTTGCCAAAGTGAACGGCCAATCAAGTCCCGTTCGTGGTGAGCTTGTCGAACCACGCACGCGCCCTTCGACAGGCTCAGGGCGAACGGGGATTCATCGTCCATCCATTTACGCAAGTAAGTACTAGAACAGCTTCCAGTCGGAGAAGGGCCAGTAGGCCACCCAGGCGCGGCCAATGATGTCGGTTATCTTGACGGGGCCCCACGCCCTGGAATCGTTGCTGTGGGGACGGTTGTCCCCCATGACGAAGTATTCGTCGGCGGCCAGAACGATCCGGCGCATGGAAGAGCGGGCAACGTTTCCGACGTAGGGTTCTTTGACCAGCTCCGCGTTGACATACAGGTTGCCGTCCCTTATCTCAACGGAGTCGCCGGGCACAGCGATGACTCGCTTTACAAAGTCGCGAGACGGATCGAGAGGATACCTGAACACCACGACCTCGCCCCGCTGCGGCGGGTGGAACAGGTATTTGGAGTCTCCTGTTTCCGCGTCAACAAAGGGCAGCACTCGGCTCAGCTTCTCCATGTCCAGCCGGTAGTAGATAAGCTTGTTGACCAGCAGGTACTGGCCCGACTCCAGCGTATGCTCCATGCTGGAGCCTTCCACGCGGAAGTTCTGAATGGTGAGCTGCAGTCCGGCGAAGACAAGCAAAGAAAGGAGAGCCGTCTGAAGAAACTCGCGAAGGGTCTTGCGCATTGGTAGCCTACAGTGATGTGATAGATAGTGGTGTAGATTACTCTTATCTTCCTACAGCGGCCGAGGAAGAACAAGGGTCTCTTTTACCTACAACGAATCCAGAGCGCTTTCTGTAAGCCTTGTCTATGGAAAACGAGTTTGCGCTCATCCAGCGCAGCCAAGAAGGCGACCTGGATGCCTTTAACCAGCTTGTGCTGCACTACCAGGGCCAGGTATTCAACCTGGCCCTGCGAATGCTCGGCAGCGAAGCTGCGGCATCGGACGCCGCGCAAGAGGCGTTTGTGTCCGCATTTCAGGGCGTGAAGGGCTTCCGGGGCGGCAGCTTCCGCTCGTGGATGCTGCGCATCACCGCCAACGCGTGCAAGGACATGATGCGCTCGGCCAAGGCCCGCAGGGCCATATCGCTGGAGTCGCTGGGGCCCGACCCCGAGGCGACGCCCCGGTCAAAGGCAGAGTCGCCGGAGGAGTATGCCGTGCGGGCTGAGATGGGCGCTGAGATCCAGCGCGGGCTGGACGCGCTGTCCCAGGACCAGCGCCTGGCGGTAGTCCTGATTGATATCCAGGGATTCAGCTACGAGGAGACAGCGGAGATCATGCACACGTCGGTGGGCACCGTGAAGTCGCGGCTGAGCCGGGCGCGTGAGAACCTGCGCGATTTCCTGCGGAAGCGGCCGGAACTTTTGCCCTCCCAGTTCCGTCTTGATTCATGAGGCCAGGCAATCGCCTTCCCCTCTGGGGAAGGCCGGGATAGGGGCCTGCTAGGACGGGGAAACACTCATGGGGATGTTTGGGACAGGGACGCACAAGCGGCGCTGGCTGGAGCGTCTTTCCGAGTACGTTGACGGGCGGTTGACGCCCCAAGCGCGACGCCAGGTGGAGACGCACCTAGCCAGATGCGAAGCGTGCCGCAAGGAGCTGGAGGCGCTGCAATCCACGGTGGCGTTGCTGCGCCGCGTCCCGCAGGCGACGCCTCCGCGCTCATTCACGCTTCAGGCTGCGCCGTCGCGGGTAGCGCCGCGCGGGTTGCTGGCGTACCAAGGGATGTTGCGCTTTGCCACCGCCGCCGCCGCCGCGCTGTTTATTGTGGTCGTGGCGGGCGACCTGGCGCTAAGCCGGGTCGGCACAGGTGGAGGACTAGCTGCGGAGCGCCAGAGCGCGCCTCCCGCAACTCCGTTGGACGCAGCGGGCGAACGCGGCGCTGTTGACGCGACCAGCCTGGCGAGTGAGGCGGCGACACCCGGGAGCGGAGGCCAGGCTGCGCCCGCAGCCACGCTCGCTCCCGAGGCTACGCCATCGCCCTCGCCTGAACCGCCGGCCGCATTTACCGCATCGAGCGACACACCGGCCACGCCGTCGCCCATACCTGACGAGTCGTTCAAAGACACCAGCGTCGAGACCACGGCAAAGGCCCGCTCTATCGAAGCGGCGCCCCAGCCGCCGGCGGACCTGCGTGACAGGCGAGAGGGCCGGCCCCTGC
>JACQUI010000206.1 GCA_016210395.1 Chloroflexota bacterium
CGCATCCTGGAGCCCGAGGCCTGTCCTCCTCCACTCCCTTGACGGGAGAGGATTAAGGTGAGGGTGAAACGCTAGCCGTCTGCAGCCATCCACTATCGAAAAAGGAGCGAACGATGAAGCTCGTATTCTTCAATGACTTCACCCTGGGCGTCCTGCAAGGCAATATGGTGCACGACGTCTCCAACGCCGTGAAGGACGTTCCCCACGTAACCCCTCAGGACCTCATTTCCGGCGTCATCTACCACTTCGACGTGCTGCGCAGCAAGATTGAGGCCGAGGCATCCAAGAGCCGGGGAATCCCCAGAACGCAGGTGCGCCTGCGCGCTCCCCTGCCCCGCCCGACCCACATGGTCAACATGGCGGTGAACTACCTGGAAAACGGCGCAATCAAAGAGCCGCGCCCCATCAACGCCTTCTTGAAGTCCTCCGAATCGGTCATCGGCAACGGCGATACCCTGGTGCTGCCGCCGGAGAAGGCAACCATCTTCCACCACGAGGCTGAGCTGGGCGGCGTCATCGGCAAGCCGGCCCGCAACGTCAGCGCCGCCAACGCCTACGACGACCTCTTCGGCTACGTCAACTACGTGGACGGCTCCGCCCGCGGGCTGGGCAACGGCTCCTTCTACTGGGGCAAGTCCTGGGACACCTTCTGCCCCATGGGCCCCAGCATCGTCACCGCAGACGAGATCAAGGACCCGCAGAACCTGCGCGTCCGCATGTGGAACAACGGCGAGCCGCGCCACGACTACAACACCAGCGACATGGCCTACAACATCAAGCGCTGTGTGGAGTGGTCAACCCACGTCACCCTCCTGGAGCCGGGCGATGTCATCGCCTTCGGCACCAACCACCAGGGCATCGGCGCCATCCAGGACGGCGATATCGTTGAGATGGAGATCGAAGGACTGGACCGCCTGACCTTCCGCGTCAAGGACGACCTGCACCGCGAGTGGCCGCGCGGCATTGACAAGGAAATGGCCGACCGCGTGGCAGGCCGCACCCCGCCTGTCGCCGCCCCAGGGCGGTAGTCTTTGTCACATCGAGCGAATGAGGAATCTAGGGCAAATGCCCTAGATTCCTCAGGAGTTTTGTAGGAGGTTGCCAAGAGGCCTTAAGGCCTTGCGGAGGCTGCCGTGAAATCAAAAGGCAAATGGCCTCAATGTCTCGGAGTCGCAGTAATATCGCTCGTTATGGCTATGGGATTCGGATGCAGTTCACAGGCACCCCAGTCCTCTCGGACACCTACGCCTACCCCGACTCCGACCCCTTCTCCCATAACAAACAAAGGTACATCCTTCGTGCCACCTGGGAACACAGTCCTGGTGGAGATTGCTGCTCAGACGTCAAACCGCGTAGTTGGGCAGATTTCTATTCAAGGAGCACCGGACGAAGACTTATCCTTTTGGATCACCGACCCCTCCAACAAGACCATCGTGCAGGCGGGCCGCCCCAGGGGAAGGAAGGACTTCGCATTCACGGCATCTGCTAACGGCAACCATACCCTGCATTTCAGCAATTCTGCCACCATCATGTTGAACAAAGTAGTGTCCTACAGCTACACCTTGTACTGGCGGTGATGCGCTACAGCAACGCAAGCAAGAAGGAGGCCCAGCATGGCCACGAAAGAGGACACCCGCAAGGTCCTGGACTGGGATGCCCTGGAGGTCGGCGAACGCTTTCCCCCCTTCTCCTATGTCCTCACCCAGCAGATGCTGGACGAGTACCGCCGTGGCGTGATGGACCCGGAGGCCGCGTTCCCCACCATCGCCCATAAGGTGGACGTGGGCGCGTACAACAGGGCCTACCGCGACCACGGCTCGGTCAACGCCCGCTGCGCCTTCCACTGCTACAACCCTCCTCTCCCCGGCAAGCGCATCACCGTGCACGCCTGGATCGCCGATAAGTACATCCGCAGGGGCAAGACCTACACCGTTACCGAGGCCATGTCCGTGGACGAGGACGGCCGTCTCCTGGACCGCGTCATCACCCACGAGATGAAGCAGCCTGGGGAGGTGGGCAAGAAATGGGGATGAACCGCAGCTTCAAAGTTGGCGATGCAGCGCCGCCCCTGGTCAAGCACATGACCCAGGAGGCCATTAATCTCTTCGAGGGCAGCAGCGGACGGATCGGCCCCAGTCAGTTCACCGACGAGGCTACCGCTCGGGAGACCCTGGGCACACGTGGCACCGTGGCCTCGGGCCGCATGTCCCTGACCTTTGGCCTGGAGTTGCTGCGCCGCTACTTCGGCCCGGACACGTTCAACCGCACCGGCACGGTGGACCTGCGCTTCCTGCGCCCGGTGCGCCCCGGCGACGACATCACCTTCAATGGCAAGGTAAACAGCGTCGCCAAGGAAGCCGACGGCACGCGCGTGAGCGTGGAGATCACCGCCGCCAACCAGAAAGGCGAGGTCACCGCCGCCGGCATGGGAAGCTGCGTCGTCCCCAGCATTCTGTTCCCGCCGGAAGAGTAGCATGGCCCTGGGCGACCCCATCGGGGCCTCGGTGCGAGGCGCCAACCAAACGGAAACAGCAAGAGGGAGTCCCGGTGCACCCGGGACTCCCTCGCCAGTCTCAGGAGGGAACATGACCCAGGAGCCGGCACTGCAGGAGCCGTACCGCCGCGGGATGGTTGTCGTGGCCCACGCCGATGACGCCGAGTTTAGCTGCTCGGGGACTGTTGCCAAGTGGTGCAAGGAAGGCATGGAGGTGGCGTACGTCATCGTGACCGACGGCAGCAAGGGCACCGACGACCGCTCGATTGCACCCGAACGCCTGGCAGAGATGCGCCGGCAGGAGCAGATCAGCGCCGGGAAGGTCCTGGGCCTGAAGGAGGTCATCTTTCTGGGCTACCCTGACGCCTACCTGCAACCCACCCTGGAAGTAAGGCGGGACATCACCCGCGAGATTCGCCGCTTCCGCCCGGACATCCTCATCACCCTCAATCCCACGCGCACGCTCTCCAGCAGCTACTACATGGGCCATCCCGACCACTTCGCTGCGGGCGAGGCCGCCCTCTCCGCCGTTTTCCCTGCCGCCCGCGACCACCTGACCTTCCCCGAGCTGCTCAAAGAGGGCCTCGAACCCCACAAGGTGCGCGAGGTGCTGGTTGTCGGCCACGACCATCCCGACAAGTGGATTGACGTCAGCGATTCGTTGCACATCGCCATGCAGGCGCTATTGGAGCACGCTAGCCAGATAGGGCCGGAGGCGGTGGAGCGCATGAAGGAGTGGCGCACGGAGGCCGGCAAAGAGAAAGGCCTGCAGTATGCGGAGGCATTCAAGTCCATCCTGCTGAGCTAGAGGGGCGAGACTGCCGGTGTCGGTAGTGTCAGACCCTCAGTAGTAAAAAGGAGGGGGAATGTACTGCTCAACTTGCGGCGCTCAAAACCCGGATGCAGCTTCCTTCTGCGCCGCCTGCGGACAGCCCCTTGCCGGCGCAGTGGCGGTTCAGGAGCAGCCCAGCGGCGCCGTCCCACTGGGGCCGCCAGGGCAACAGGAGCTCGCTAGCTATGGGCAGCGCTTCGGCTCCTGGATCATTGACTTCGTTCTTGGGGTGATCCCATATCTAGGCCTGGTGTTCGACATCATCAACTGGGTCATGTACCGGAGAGGGTCCACCATCGGGCTCTCGATCGTCAGGGCGCGCATCATCCGGGAGAATGGAGATGTCTCAGGCTTCTACCACACCTGGATGCGGGCCGTAGCAAGCATTCTTAGCTTGCTTCCCCTGGGCCTAGGCTTCTGGTGGATGCTCTGGGACCCATACCGCCAGACCTGGCACGACAAGATCATGCACACCTACGTCCTGCGGGACACTTCTGTCCTCAACGTGCGACCGGGCACAAGCTCACGCGGCGCGGTTATTGCTTTCTGGGTGCTGCTTGTCGTCATTCCTTTGGCGGCGATTGTCGTGGCGTTCGTGGTGGTTTTCGCGCTCATCAAGGATTTCAGCTAGGAACAGGGCCGCCAGAGGAAACTGTGCGCCGGCTATGCGAAACGCCATATTTTACCTTATTGCCAGCACCATCGTGGTGGGCGTTGCCAACAGGCTTGGCGCAAGCTGGGGCCAGGCCCTGTTGCTCAGCCTAGTGATACCGCCCCTGTTGCTCATCGCGCTGGCCATCGCCAGGTACAAACGGTGGGTGTAGGCGAATGTTGTGACCTACGGCCTACGCCTGGACAAAGTCGGCGTTTGCATGCTGGAACCAGAACTCAAATAATTGCAGATGGCTCAGATAGCGGCTACTTTGGCCCGGGCCAACCTGCCGGAAGGCCAAGGATCGTACCTAGGGTCTCCCCTTGATGCCGCCTTATGAAATTCGCCGTCAGGAACAGCGTGGGGAAGACGCCGGCGCGCACTACCAAGTGACACTGGGGCCAACGCTTTCCTTGCCGTCCTCGGACCTGAGCTTCGGCAAGGCGCTCCTGGCCGATGGCGCGACGCCGGCCACGGGGCGCCTGGTCTACGTGCGGGTGAAAGACAGGAACAGCGGCGGCAGGCCAGGCCTCTCGCAGGTCCTATCTGCGCTGGTGGACGGCAGCGGCTTCTGGAACGTCAACCTGGGTGGCATCCGGGTCCAGGACGGCGCAGCGTACTTCACCTACGACGCGGCCCGGTGGCGACGACGTTGTGGTTGACGTGCAGTGCGGCGCGCTGGGCAAGGTCGCGGCCACCGTCCCCACGGACCAGGACAGCCCCGCGCCGGACGCGAAGCTGGGGTAAACTACCCGGCCAGCTTCGCCAGCGCCTCGCACACCTGCGAGATGGTCGCCGGGCCGGTTGGCCGCCGCCCTATACGATAAGCCTGTACAACTCAGCGCACAAGTCATCCATGTTGGACCAACTTTCGACGTCTGATAGCAGGGATTCCACACGGTCTGCATGGCTATTGAAGCCTTCGGCACGCAACTTCTTTTCTAGTTCTCGAATTGCGGCAAGGCACTCATGTCGCTTGGCGCGCTTCTCGTCGTCCAAGGCAATCAGAATCCTAACGGTAGCACCGTCCTTGCTCTTGAGTGCCGCTGCAACCACCTCCCGCCGGTCGAATTTGCCCTCCTTGTCAGAAATCGATTCCTGAAGAGCGCTGAGATCACAACGGGTTTCGGTGACCTCATCAGGTGAACGTGAGGATGAAGCATGCCTACTGAGAAGAGACGACACTTGCTGGAGCTTGCGCCGCTTTTCCTGGCCGATGCGCCCAACCGGTCGGATGCTATTGATAAGGTAGGCGAGGTCGCCGACGTCTGACAGGGGCGCCACTTCCAGAGCATGATGAACAACGTCTGCCTCTATTTTGGCCAATTCTACAGACTCACCGGGGTAGCCCCTGAGAATCATCAACTGCTGTGGCGTCAAGCCAGCTGCGCCAATGTAGTCTAGGGCATCAGGTCGCAGTTCCGATCCGTCTTTTGGCATGTTGGACCTTAATGTGCCAGCGATGATGCGGTCGTCTAGACCCAGCTTAGAGGCGTACGTGACAGTCTGCATCCAAAGACGTTGTGAAGCAACTCCCTCCACAGGTGCAAATGCAGGCTTATGGTCTTCGTTATCACGCGCTGCTTGCTTCAGAACCTCCGCCCGCTCGTAGAGGGTGTTGGCCCTGGCGTAGTCGCCCTTGGCCTCTGCCGCGTCAGCCAAGCGCTCCACCAAAGGCCACAGGCGACGTGCCTGGGCGCGCCCCGCCGGCCGCTGCAGGCGGGCCTTCTGTTGCACAAGCTCCGCCGATTCCTTATCTAAGGCGTCGTCTCCAGCCTTCTGCCTGGCTTTGGCCTCTGCCTCAGCCCGGCGGGCCTCGGCGACAGAAATCAATTGCTCTGTCAGACTACCCAGCACTCCACCCTGACCCGCCACGATCCGAAGATGGTCCCACAGGTCTCGGGCCGATTCCTTGGTGAGATCGGCGGGAAACCGCGTCGCGTGCTGGAGACGTTGGAACTCCACAATGGCGGTCTGGAACTCCTTGATCTCTTCGGGTCGCAGCCACTGTTCCAACGCAGTGAGGCGTTTGTTTGCGGCCGCTGGGATCGCGGCGAGAAGATCCTGCTCAGCCTTGAGCCCAACTAGTTCCTGCTCTTGCCACTGGTGCAGGCGCTCCGCTTCTTCAGCTTTGGCCTTGGCTTCCAACCGGCGGGCCTCTGCCAGTTGGAGAAGGCGTTCAGTCTCCTTGCTTAGAGCCCCACCCAGCAGTTCTACGTCCTCCAGAGCTCGTCGCAGACGCGATGCTTCCTCTTGACTAAGGTCAGTCGGAAGTCTGCAGGCATCCAGTCGTTGCCGGAAATCGGCAAACATTTGCTTGATTCCCTGTCCGTCATGGGTGAGGTATTGCCCAAATGGTCCGAGCTTCCGGTTACAGATACCTGGGAGTGCGGCCAGGGAGACCCGTTTGGCTTCAAGAAACTTACGTTGCCTAGCTTGCCACTGACGGAAAGCCGCCCCTTTTGCTCTGCGTTTGGCGTCTTCTGGGGTGTCCGAAAAGGCAAAGTCAAATAAGTCAAGAAACTGACCTCCTGCCTGCCGTGGGCGATCCTGTACCTGCGTCGCCTTGCGCCTGGCGCTAGCTTCGGCCAAACGCTCCTTTCCGCCGTCCAACTGGTCCAGGGCAACTGTTGCTGACTTGCGAACGGCGGGGTCGGAATCATCTAGGGCAACAAGAATGAGGGGTTCCAAGGCGAGGACATCCTTCAGCTTCCCCAGAGCCTTGGCTGCCTTCATGCGCACGGGGGCGTCGGCGTCCTGGAGGGCTAGGATGTGCCTGTTCACTTGCCTTCGGCTCATTCCTACACCCCCTCCCCCCAGCGGCGCAGCAGCGCCTGAAGGCCGTCTGCGCCGGCGCCGGCTGGCGAGGCCCGCACCGCGTCGGCAAGGCCCTTCATGAGGGCCTCGGTGTACTGGGCCAGCGCCTGCCGGCCTTCCGCGCCCTGGGCCTCCAGCGCCAGCAGCTTGCCCACGGAGAGGCCCTGGGCGGATGCGTACCGCTGGAACTGGAGGAGCGCGTCGCGCTGGCCAGGGTCCGTTGCAATGTACGCCAGCAAGGCCATAGGCACGCCCATGAGGGCCCTGGCCTCACGCACGCGGCGGTCGGCGTCGGCGTCCTTCTCGCGGATGACGCGGGCCAGCTCTGACTCCTTGTCGCGCAGCCTTTGCTCCAGGCGGTCGTTTTCGGCGCGGAGCTGGCGGGCAAGGTCGCGGTCCTTGGCCTCCTGCTCCACGTCGCCCTTGGCCTTCTTGTACTGGGCATACGCCTTGACGGCATCGGCCAGGTCGGGGTCGCCAATGGGGTTGTCCTGGTTGTTGGGTTGGCGCACGGGAGGCCTCCTTATGACCTGACCCCCTGGCCCCCTTCCCGCATCGGGACGGGGGAGCGGGCATCCCCCTCTCCGCGACGGAGTGGGGTACCGTGGGGGAGAGGTCGCACGTATTCTACGCTTTTCTCACGCGGGGTACAGGTCCCGCGCGATGGCGATGGCGTGGTCCGCCCAGTCCGGCGCGGCGACGCCCTGCGGGACGCCCAGGGCGATGACGCCCCTGGCCTCGGCGGGGTCCCACCGGAGCAGCGCCACCCACGACCCCTCCTGCGGCTTGAGCACGACCTCCACCCAGTAGGGCTCTTGCACGATGGCCTGGAACTCCATCTTGTCCTGAGGGGGAAGGGACTGCCCCATCTGCGCAAGGCCCTTGCCCAGCGCTTCCCACATATCAGGCCCCGCGCCTGAGACAGCGCGCACCACGACTCCATGCGCCGGGTCCGTCACCTGGAGGGCGCCCTGCGATGACATGGGCGGCGCGAGCTGCCGCCCGCCTCTGGGGTAGAGGGCGAGGATGCCGTTTGGGCAGCGAAGGGCTGCCCAGGCAGGCGGCTGCTCCAGGTAGGCGGGCGTCATGGCCAGCGCCTCCGATAGGACCTCCGCGGGTATGGCGAAGGACATGCCCTGCGCGCCATCGGCCATGCCGGAAAGGACGCCGATGACGCCGCCGCCTGCCCCGAAGACGGGGCCGCCGCTGTTGCCGTGGTTGACGGGGGCGGTCAGGTTGAGCAGGGGGAAGGGGAACTCGCCCACCCACCGGCCGGCGACGACGCCGTCGCTGAGGCGGGGCGGCGACCGGCGCAGGGGCTGCTTCGGCATGAGCGGGAAGCCCAGGAGCGCGGCGCGCTCGCCCTGGGAGGCGGCTTTGGCCTCAATAGGAAGGGGCGGCCACGGTATGGGCTCCAGGGGCCGCAGTATGGCAATGTCCTTGTTGTTCAACCAGCACAGGAGGGCAAGGGGTACCGCCTTGCCGTTGGCATACGCCACGCCGGACCACGCGGCAGGCCCCGGCAGCCAGCCGCCCGCGTCGTCCTTCAGCGGGCCGAACATGTGGGCGTTGGTGGCCAGCACCGTCGCGCCGCCGGCGTCCACGGCAAAGCCTGTGCCAAAGCCGGCGGGCGTGTGCAGCGGCACGACGCTGGGCGACCAGCGCGGGAGCATTTGCTTCCAGTCAGGCGCGCGCAACGCCGTGGCAGCGCCGTTGGCGGGCTGCGGCTGGCCCATGAAGCGGTCCACCACGGCGAGGACGTCGTCAACCGTCCGGATCGTACCCTTGCTGGTCTCCAGGGCCTTCCCCAGCGCGCCATAATGCTCTTTCACCCAGGAGAGGAACTCGTCGCGGCGGCCCTCCAGCAGGGCGATCTTCCCGCTGTCCAGGCGGACGCCGTACATGAGCCTGGTGATCTGCATGATGAGATCGGCGTGGCTGCTGAAAGCGATGAGCAGGGGCGCCGTGACCAGCCCCGGCTCCATCCCGGGCGACTGCTTCATGGCCTCCGTAGCGGCCTGAAGGCACTCGCGGAAGACCCTGGTCTGCGCGTCGGTCTGGCGGTCGCCGGCCTGCCGGCGGATGTCCTCCTGCTGCATTGCCCTGGCGCGTTCCTTGTCCAACTCCTGCTGCCATTGCAGCCGTTCCTTCTCCAGCCGGGCCTTCTCCTCCTCCAACCCCTGCTGGCGGCGATGGGCCGCATCCGCAGCCTCCCGCTCGCGGCGGGCCCGCTCCGCCAGGGCGTCCTGCTCCTCCTGGGTACGGCGCGCTTCGGCTTGAAGGACATCGTTCATGCGGCGGCGCTCCGCCTCAAGCTCCTCGGCAGTCGGGGCCTCGATGCGCACGCCGTCGCTGTTGGCCTCGTCCAGCGTCCCGTAGCCCTTCTCGGCGATGATCCGGACGTTGTCGCTGTTGGTGACGTTGATGCGGTCCACGCGCTCCTTCAGCCGCACGACGAGGTTGTCGCAGTTCGACACCTCAAGGATGCCCGCCGGGTCAGGGACGACCCTGGTCTCGTTGTCCGCGTTGGCGATGCGCACGACGCCCTTCGCCGCGACCTGACTCACTTCCCGACGCCGCTTCGCCTCTTCCTCCTGGGCCTCCGCCTGCGCCTGCCGCCGTAGCTCCTCCAGGGTTCGCGTTGTCCTGGCATGCTCCTCTCCTTCGATGCGGGCCGCGTCAATCTCGGCCAGCAATCTGGCCTCCTGCACTCGCCATTTCAGCTCGGCCTCACACTGCTCGCGGCTCATCTGGCCCAGCTTGCCCTCCCTGGCGAGGCGGTCCTCCTCCACCAGGAACTCGGCCTCCTGCCGCGCGATGGCGATGGCCGCCTGCTTCTGGTACCCGCCCTGCTCCCGCGCCGCCTCCATGTCCCGCAGGACCTGCGCTCGCTCTTCCTCACGCAGCACCCGCCTCTTGTCCGCCTCCAGCAGGATGGCCTCCAGCTTTTCTTTGGACAACGCTTCTTCCTGCGCCTGCTGCTGTATCAGGGCCTGAAAGCGCTGGAGGACGCGGACCTTCTGCTCCAGGCCCGCCGCCTGGCTCTCCAGGTCGCGCGTTTCCGCCTCCTGCACGCGCTCGCGCTCCAGCCGGGGCGAGCTGAGGCGCAGGGGCGCCCCGAAGTCCAGGAGCGTGATGCCGATCCTGCGCAGGACCGGCCTCGCGGCATCCTGCACAAGCTGCGCAAGCTGTGCCCGCTGTACTGGCCCCGGCAGGGCATCGGCGGGCACGGCAGAGATTGCGGGGCCGAGGGCCGCTTCCAGGTGGGGCGACAGCAGCCGGGCCAGGCCGGCGAAGGAGACGTCTTGCTTGCCCCAGCCCTCGTCTTGCACCAGGCGGCGCGCATCGGTGACCTGCAAGGACAAGGCCATGTCCGCCACGAAGGGAAGGCGGTCGCTGCTGGCCAGGCCGCCAGCCTGCACCGGCACGCTGAAGGCCCCCGTGCGCACCAGCCAGCCGTGGACCGGCGGCGACGACCCGAGCAGCGCGCCGCGAAGGGAGTCCAGCAGGCCCTTGGGCGACTCGTGGACGCCGGGCGGCCATTCCTGGACGAGCTGGTTCTGCCTGTACAGGAGCAGCACCGTGCCCGACGGAACGGGGAACGTCACCGAGCGGAACCGCTGCTCGAAGTCTTCTGGGCCGAAGAGCTGGGCCGCCTTGTCCGGCCCCAGCAGGAACGGGGCGGGGAACCCTGTCGCCATGGCTGGCCTCCTTAAGGGAACTGGGGATTGCCTGTGCATTCGTGGCAGGGGCACGATATATCGTGCCCCTACCTTGGCTGCGTTGCGGCCCTATCAGCCGGCGGACGCTTTGTTGGCAGCGCCGCCGCGTGCTCGTAGGGGCGGACCTGCGTGTCCGCCCCCGCCGTGGACTGGGCAGACACACAGGTCTGCCCCCACGGATTTCGTCCCCCTCTCCGCTGCGGAGAGGGGGACCACAGGGGGAGAGGTCTCACGCCCCCAGATGCAATCGCAGCGTCTGCCACTGGCGCAGCGCGGCGGAGGCCTGGCCCGCCAGGGCCTCCAGGCCCTCCAGGACCGGCGCGGGCTCGTCCAGCG
>JACQUI010000210.1 GCA_016210395.1 Chloroflexota bacterium
ACGTTGGCCAGGTGGTAGGTGGGGAAGCCGTCCGACTTCAGCAGCACGAAGTCGTCCAGCGTGGCGGGATCGAAGGTCACGTCGTCACGGATGAGGTCGTGGACGATCAGCGGCTCACCCGCCAGAGGCGTCTTGAACCGCACGACGCCCGGCCTGCCCTCGGCGGCAAGTTTCGCGCGATGCGCCTGGTCGCGGCAACGGCGGTCGTAGCGGGGCGGGAGGCCGCGCCGCTGCTGCTCCTTGCGCATCGCCTCAAGCTCCTCGGAGGTGCAGTAGCAGTGGTAGGCGTAGCCCTCCTCCACTAGATGGCGGGCCGCCTCCTGGTACAGCGGCAGGCGCCGCGACTGAATGTAGGGGCCGTAGGGGCCGCCGACCCCCGGGCCTTCGTCCCACTGGAGACCCAGCCAGCGGAGCGACTCCATGATGGCTGCCAAGGCTCCCTGCGCCTCGCGCATCTGGTCGGTGTCCTCGATGCGGAGGATGAACGTGCCGCCAGTGTGGCGGGCGTACAGCCAGTTGAACAGGGCGGTGCGGATGTTCCCTACGTGAGGGTCGCCCGTAGGGCTGGGGGCGTAGCGGACGCGAACTTCTCGATGCGATGTCATGAGAGGGATTCTAGCAGGGGAACGGGCAAACGAGCAAACGGGCGGGGGAGACGGACATACGGACATACGAGCATGCGGACAGTTGGGGTTTGATTGATGGGTCGCCGACTGATTGTTTTCGGAATTTCGCTTCTTGCCTGGATTGGCTGAAGACGGCGGCAGATTGGGGAGGTTTCGATTGACCGTGTTAGTGTTTTGGTTAGCATGATGATGGCTTCGCGGTATGGCAGCCAGGCACAGGATACAGGGAGAGGGCCTGTTTGCGGGAGAGAGGCGGCAGAGGGACCTTAACCCCTGGCCCCTTCCCGTCGCGCGAAGGGGGGAATAAGGGGGGGTGCAGGACGACGCAGCACAGAACCTCACCCTATCCCGCTTTCTGTCGCGGGGCTTTGCCCGACAATTCGGGAGTTTGCCTCTTCTTGCCTGGCAGAGGTCGCTGTTTCCCACCCACCCACCTTGGGCGAGAAGACCTCGCCCCTACGGGACACCTCCAGCAGGCTCCGGCAGGGAACGTGGTCCCCTTGCACCCTCCTTGGCGTGAAGGCAATTATCGGGCAAGGCCCTGTCACGGGAAGGGGGAACAAGGGGGCCACTTCGATCCCGGGCAGATCGCGTCGGGAAAGCCAAACGCTTCACCCTCACCCGCCCCGATGCGATCGGGGCGGCCTCCCCCTTGGGAGAGGCGGAAACCAGGGCTACCGGTTCAGGGCGGCGCGGACAGCGCCGGCGACGCCCTCGGCGCTGGGGAGAGCGGCGCGCTCCAGGTCGCGGTTGTAGGGCATGGGGACATCGGCGCTGCCAATGCGGCCCACGGGGCCGTCCAAGAAGTCGAAAACCTCTTCCTGGATGGTGCTGGCGATCTCCGCGCCGAAACCGCCGGTGCGCCACGCCTCCTCAACAACCAGGGCGTGCCCTGTGCGCTTCACCGATTCCAGGACCGTCTCCTTGTCCCACGGCCGCAGTGAACGCAGGTCAATGACCTCGCAGTCAATGTCTTGCGCCTCCAGGGCCTGCGCGGCGGCCTGGGCCACCTGCACCATGCGGGCGTAGGCGATGATGGTGAAGTCCTCTCCTTTGCGCTTCACGTCGGCTTTGCCGAGGGGGACCACGTAAGGCGTATCGGGGACTTCCCCGCGCGTGCTGTAGAGGAGGATGTGCTCCACGAAGACCACCGGGTCTTCCTCCTCTCGCACCGCGCGGAACAGGCCAAGAGCATCGTAGGGCGTGGCAGGCGTCACCACCTTCAGACCTGGAACTGTGGCGAACCACGGCTCCAGGCTCTGCGAATGGGTGGAGGCAAGCTGCGCGCCGCCGCCGGTGACGGTGCGGATGATGACGGGGGCATGGTACTGCCCGCCGGACATGTAGCGTATCTTGGCGGCGTGGTTCACGATCTGGTCCATGGCCACCAACGTGAAGTTGATGGTCATGATCTCCGCCACGGGGTGCAGCCCGCCCATGGCCGCGCCGGTGCACGCCCCGATGATGCCTGACTCAGACAGAGGCGCATCCACGACGCGGCGGGGGCCGAACTCCTTGAGCATGCCCCTGGTGACGGCGTAGGCCCCTCCATAGGAGCCAACGTCCTCGCCCAGGATGAACATGCGCTCGTCCTGGCTCAGGCCCTCCCGCAGGGCTTTGGCAACGGCTTCACGATAGGTGATGACCGGCATATGTGGTTTCCTTGCAGGGCCGGCCTCCCCGTCTTGGTAGGGAAACGCGGGGCCCTATTTTGTCTTAGGTGACGATCCCTAGGAAGCAGGTCCGGCCTTCTGTCTTGCTAAGGAAATCCCAATTCCTCGGGATTCAGAGGGTGTGAACAAAGTAAGTTGAATTGCTGTCATGCTGAGGGCTTGTGAAGGAGTGCCACGTATGCCAACAGATTTGCAGTCCACACTGTCATTCTGAGCCATGACGGCAGTCAGGCGAAGAATCCAAGGCGAAGGCCGTTGCAGCGCCCCCTTTTTCTGTGTGGGCGGTCTGTCTTCATTGGCACAGGCCTTAGATTCTTCGCGAGGCAATCGCCTTGTCGGGGCAACTCTTGATTGACCACCTCGCTCAGAATGACAATGGGGGTCTCCTCACTGAAAGACAGAAGGCTTAGTTTGTCAACACCCTCTCAGTGCTTGTGAAGATATGGCATTGCCAGCGACGGGCCGCTGCCGCGGCCCTGCTTTAGGCAGTGGTCGTAGGGGATTCTTCGCGAGACGGAACGCAATTGGGAGTGAACGTCGTTTGACCACCTCGCTCTAGAATGACAGGGCGGCTCGCGCCCCCCTCTACCTTCCGTACACGTCTTCGTACAAGGCGGAAGCGGGAGGATTGGGACTTTCCTCGGCGAACTTGACTGCCTCGGCCACCTCTTGCTCAACCGAAACATCCATCGCGGTCACGTCCGACTCTGCGGCAAGATGGTGGTCCAGCAGCCACTCCCTGTACGAGGACACGGGGTCCTTCATCTGCCACCGCTGCTCTTCGATCTTCGTCCGGTACTCCGATGGGTCGGCCATGGAGTGGCCGCGGAAGCGATAGGTCTTGGCCTCGATGAAGTAGGGGCCTTTGCCTGAGCGCACCAGGTCTGTTACCTCCTGGGTCGTTTCGCGCACGGCAAGCACGTCCATCCCGTCAATCTGCACGGAGGGCATGTCGTAGGCGTCGGCTATCTTGTAGATGTCCTTCTTGGCCAGCGATTCAGAGACCGGCACGCCCATGCCGTACATGTTGTTCTCGCAGAAGAAGATGATGGGCAGCTTCCACAGGGCCGCCATGTTCATGGCCTCGTGGAACTCGCCTTCCTGGATGGCGCCGTCGCCCAGGAAGCACACGGTGATCCTGTCCTCGTGGAGGTAGGAGGAAGCCAGGGCCAGGCCGGTGGCGATGGGCATCTGGCCGCCGACAATGGCGTACCCGCCGGCGAAGTTGCGGCTCTTGTCGAAGATGTGCATGGAGCCGCCCTTGCCCTTCGTTGTCCCCGTGGCCTTGCCGAACAGCTCAGCCATGACCAGCCTGGCGGGGACACCCTTCGCGAGGGCGTGGCCGTGGTCGCGGTAGTGGGTGACCACGTAGTCTTGCGGCTTGAGCGACGCCAGGGCCCCAACGGCGATGGCCTCTTCGCCAATGTACAGATGGAGGAAGCCCCGGACCTTGCCCAGCATGTACTGCTCCCCTGCCCGCTCCTCGAACTCGCGGATGAGCAGCATCTGCCGGTAGTAGCCCAGCAGGGTTTCCTTGTTCAGCTTCTCAACGATCTTGTAGGAGGTCATCATCTTTCGTATCCTTTGCGGCCTTCAAAAGCCGCCTCGTTCCGTGAGGGCGTCAGTCCCCCTGCGCCCGCAGTGTTCACCTAGAGGCTGTGGAGGTTTGGTTTAGCCAACGTCGGGCCGCTGCCGCGCCCCTGCGGAGGGCAATGGTCGTGAGAGATTCTTCGCGAGGCGAAGCGTATCTTAGGGCGATGGTGGTTTGACCACCCCGCTCTAGAATGACAAGGTGGCTTGCCGTCCTGCGCAGGCGAGATCGCGACCATTTGCTCAGTGCCTCCTGCCTAGATATGGATTGCCTGGCCGTCTGCCGCCAGCGCCGCCTCTTTCAACGCTTCGGATAGCGTCGGGTGCGAGTGCACCAGCCAGCCGACCTCGTGCGTGGTGCCTTCCAGCAGCCGCGCCAGGGACATCTCGCCCAGAAGCTCCGTCACCTCCGGGCCGATCATGTGCGCCCCAAGGATTTCGCCGTACTCCTTGTCGGCCACGACCTTCACCATGCCTTCTGTGTCACCCATGGCCTGGGCCTTGCCGAGGGCCGAGAGGGGGAACTTGCCCACTTTCACCTGCCGGCCCTTCTCCACCGCCTGCTTTTCGGTCAATCCAAAGCTGGCCACCTGGGGATGGCAGTAGGTGGCGCGCGGCATGTACTCGTACTTCAGGTCCGGGCTTTCCTTCCCCGCAATGCGCTCTACGCACAGCACGCCCTGGGCCTGGGCCACATGGGCCAGGAGCATGACGCCGGTCACATCGCCGATGGCGTACACTCCAGGCACGTTCGTGGCCATAGAGGCGTCCACCGGCACGTACCCGCGCTCCTGCTTGACGCCGATGGCCTCCAGACCCATGTCCTGGGTGTTGCCCTGGACGCCGACTGCCACCAGGACCGTGTCGGCTTCAAGGCTTTTGGTCTCGCTGCCCTGCTGCACGGACATCGCCACGCTGCTGTTGAGGGCTTCGACTCCCTGCACCTTGACGCCGGTCAGGAAACCGATGCCCTGCCGCGTAAACGACCGTTCCAGCAGGCGGCTGACCTCTTCGTCTTCGTTGGGCAGCAGGTGGGGAAGCATCTCCACGATGGTCACCTTGCTGCCGTAGGCGTTCCACAGGTACGCGAACTCGCAGCCGGTTGCGCCGCCGCCGACGATGACCGTTCGAGGAGGAACGTCGCGCAGGGCCAGGGCATCGCGGCTGGTGATGAGCTTGCGGCCGTCGGTCTCCAGGCCGGGGATGGCGCGGGGTCGCGCGCCCGTGGCAATGATGACGTTTTTGGCAGTCAGGGCGCGGCCTTCGGGGGCGCCCTCAGAGACAATAGTAAGCGTGTGGGCGTCCACGAAGCGGGCGCTACCCTTGACGTGCTCGACCTTGTTCTTGCGAAGGAGGGCGGCGATGCCGCGCGTGAGCGTGCCGACCACCTTGCGGCTGCGGTCCACGGCCTTGCCGTAGTCCAGCCGCAGGTTGTCAAAGACGATGCCGAAGTCCTCGGCGCGGCGCATAAGGCTGACGACCTCGGCGTTGCGCAGCAGGGCCTTACTGGGAATGCAGCCCCAGTTAAGGCAGACGCCGCCAAGCTCGTCCTTCTCAATGACCGCCGTTTTGAGTCCAAGCTGGCCGGCGCGAATGGCAGCTACGTACCCGCCCGGGCCAGCACCGATGATGATAACGTCATAATCAGGCACTCAGATGACTCCACCACAGTGTGTACTCTATCTACCAAGTATAGCACCCATATCTGGGTAAAATGCCATAGAAAGGGTCCTGGTATAGAAAAGACCAATGGCAGGTAGAGGTGCTATGAATGGGTTGTGTGCCTGAACGCGCAGGGCACGATATATCGTGCCCCTGCATCCCCAAATGGTGGTAGGGGCGACGCATGCGTCGCCCCTCTACGCGTTTCGCTGGGTGCGTGAGTCGTTTGCACCCGTAGGGGCAGGGTCTCCCTGCCCGCGTCTCCGGCAACGGCACAGGTTGACGGTGGGCAGACGCAGGACGGGCGCGGCGACCGCGCCCCTACGCGTTTCCCCGCCTTGCCCTACCTCCTCGGTGGTAGCTCCCGGTCTGCGGGGCCGTCGTAGAAGTCGGGAAGCTGGAGCCGTAGGTCCAGCGGCTGCACGATGTCCGCGCCGCTGGAGGCGCGCCAGGCCCCTTCCCGGTGCATCTCCTCCCAGCAGTGGGCGATGAGGCCGACGGCGCGGGAGAGGATGGAGACGCCTTTGGCCTGGTCGGGGTCGAGGCCCATGTCCAGGCAGATGGCGGCGATGATGCCGGGGTCGTTGATATAGAGGCGCCTGCCCCAGTGCTTCTCGGTGGCGGCCTCGACAGCCTGCGCCAGCTTGAGGTACTCGCCGGCGACGCCGTACTGGTGGGCAAGCTCGATGAGCCGGCCCACGCGGGGGTCCTTGATGTGCTGCGGGTGGTGGAAGCCCACCAGGGTGAGGCGGTTCTCGCGGTGGTAGCGGCAGACCTCGTCGGCGGCCTGCTCCATGGAGCCGCCGGGGGCCTTGGCCTTCTGCATGGCCTCCAGGAAGGTGTGCGCGGGGACGTCGGCGACGCCGTGGCGGTTGCCCATGGTCAGGATGCCCGCGGCCAGGCCGGCGTGGATGGGGTTGCCGCCGGAGATGGCGAAACGGGAGGAGACGGTTGAAGGCGAGAAGGCGTGCTCGTGCATGCTGACCAGGACGGCCTCCAGCATCCTGGCCTTGTTGGGCGGCGGCAGCTCGCCCATCCACGTCAGCCAGATAGCCTCGACAAAGGAGACGTTGCCGGCAAGCTGGTTGATGTCGTAGCCGCGGACGACGATGCGGTCCTGGGTCTTGTAGGAGATGGCGCTGCGCCAGTGAAAGGGCTCCTGCTCACGGTGCTGGGTCACGTGTCACCTCTGCGCTTGGGTTTGGGTTGAACGGGCCGAGGTATTGTAGCACGGACATACATACGGACATACGGGCAGAGGGGCAGCGGGGCCGCAACTGAAGCTGGGGTGATGGTAGAATACGAGCACTGTATATGGGGGGAACGGCATGGAAAGAAAAGTGCAACTGACAGCGGTGATCGAACGTGAGGGCGATGGCTACGTGGCGCTGTGCCCTGAGCTGGACATTGCCAGCCAGGGGGACACGGTGGAACAAGCCAAGGCAAACCTGCAGGAGGCGTTGGAGGGCTTCTTTGAGGCCGCCGGCGACCTAGAAGTAGCACGTCGCCGCCGCGAGAACTCGCCTTAAAACCCAGACGCCCTGGACGTTGGCGCATCCAGGGCGGTCACCTCGACTCCCCCCACGTGCGGGGGGTCTGGGAGTTGCCAATAAGTTATGAAGGGTAGGATACTGGTCACTGGCACCTCAGTCAAGGAGAAGCAATGCAGTGACTACGCTAATTGCGTGGATCGGCGTGGATTCGCGTGGGCCGGCCTCCCTCTATTTTGCCGCAGATAGCAGGATTTCTTGGACTACGACGGGTTCCCCTACCTGGGACATGGCTCGCAAGCTTTTCGCTACGTCCACGCAACCTGACATATTCGGCTATTATGGTGACGTTGTCTTTACTTTGGTGGTTTTGAGTTCTTTCGTCAGTTTGGTGGATGCCGGTTGTTTGTTCGGAGCAGATGCGACGTTCCAAGAACGATCTGACACGCTATCTGATCTTGTCAAGACGTCATTCCTAGCCTATCCTGCAACGCAGCAAAGGGAATTTGCTATCATCCACGGAGCGAGAGAAAGACAGGGCAAAAACTGTCAGTTTCTCGTGAATGTGCTCAGTTGGTCGCCTGCCAATGGATGGGTAACGCGTTCGTTGCCCGTCTGCAAATCAGCACAATCATCGTTCCTTGTTGCTGCCTATGGCAGCGGGGGCAAACGCGTAGAGACCTTTGTGGAAAACTGGCACAAAGCCATGGGAGAGCGGACAAGCCGCGCCATCTTCAGCGCATTTTGTGATTTCATGAATTCCGCTGGCGACGTTCATTCAGGTGGCGCTCCACAGCTTGTCGGCCTCAAGAGAGTTTGCGCAGGAAAGACCTTCGGCGTGATTTTCAAAGATGAACTGTTCGTTCATGGCATGCCCATTCAGGCAGGGGGCAAGCCGACTGCCATGAAATGGGTGAATGAGCTTTTCGAAGAGTGTGATTGGGAAACGAAGAAACGACGTCCTGACTCGCAACGGCAACCAAGGCCGCGTGGACTCTAGGCGTTGTGGCTCCCCCCTTCACCCCAGCACTGCCAGCAACTCCCCTATTCTAGCAGTCCGCTCCTGCAGGGTCTCCAGGCGCTGGCGCTCTTTGTCCACCACCTCTTCCGGCGCTTTGTCCAGGAAGGCCTGGTTGGAGAGACGGGCTTCCAGGCCCTTGATTGCGTTCTGCGCCGAGGCCATCTCCCCTTGCAGCCGCTTGCGTTCGGCGGCTACGTTCACCGCGCCGCCCAGGGGCAGGTACACGGTGGCCTTGCCCGCCACCAACGTGACGGTCCCGGACGCTGCGGGCCTGGCGGACGCGCCGTCCAGCAGCGTCAGCGGCTCAACACGGGCCAGGGCCTTGATGGCGTCGGCCTCCTCGGAAAGCACGTGGGCCGACTGCTCGGCGGAGACCAGGGCTTCCAGGGGCTTGCGGGGGTCGAGCTTGAACTCGGCGCGCACGTTGCGGATGCCACGCACGATGCCCGCGACCAGGTCCATCTCCGCCTCGGCTTCGGGGTTGAGGGCTTCGGGACGGGTCTGGGGATACGGCGCGACCATGATGGAGGGGGGCGTATCGCTTCCTTCTCCATGAACCGTTCGCCCTGAGCTAGTCGAAGGGCGGCGTGGTTCGACAAGCTCACCACGAACGGAAGCGAGCTCAGGGCGAACGGGAAGATACGGCATCAGGCGCTGCCAGAGCTCTTCGGTGACGAAGGGCATGTAGGGGTGCAGCAGGCGCAGCGAGCCTTCCAGGACGTGGGCAAGCACGTGCAGCGGCGTCTGGTCGCCGGAGCGGAGGCGGACTTTGACCAGCTCGATGTACCAGTCGCAGAA
>JACQUI010000204.1 GCA_016210395.1 Chloroflexota bacterium
GCATAGAGGAATACGAGTGGGATATGCCTGAACGGGTAGAGGCCCAGTTCGAGAGAGCCGCATGCGAGCCCTGCCCACTACGGTCTCGTTGCCCAGTGAAGCTGAACCGGTATGAGGGGGGGTACGTCCTCAATGCCGACCTCGTACAAGTGAACCTAGAGCGGCGCCGGAGGGCCGAAGTAAACGAGGAGTGGCGTAAGCGATATAACGTGCGGGCAGGGATCGAGGGAACGAACTCGGAACTGAAGCGACGCCATGGGCTTGGTCGCCTGCGGGTCAGAGGGGGCGCTCGGGTACGGCTAGCCGTCTATCTCAAGGCGCTGGCCTGCAACATCAAGCGTATGATCTCCGCCCTTCAATCCAGGGAAGCCGTAGAGCAAGCGGCTAAGACGGTTCCAGCGTGATCCTAGACATACTCCTGAGTGCTATGGAGGGCACAAGCGGCAGAGGCGAAAGACCTCGGGGGGCCACCCGGGAAAGAGAAGCAACTGGCCCTGACACTCACCATCCCATCCATCCCGATCGGCACCACCTGGAACGGGTCAAACAAGCCTTTTTACGAGGGAATCAGTTTTGTCCTTCATAGTGAACCTCCTGAATTAGCTTAGCAAAACTCAACGCTCAGGGTTAACCCCCCTCACTCCCGCGCCGTCATCCCCAGGCAGCCTCGCAGCAGCAGCGCGGCCACCTTCTTGTCCAGCGGGTGGTTGCCGTTGCCGCACTTGGGCGAGTGGATGCACCCAGGGCAGCCGTCCTCGCAGCGGCACTCCTCCACCACCTTGCGCGTCGCCTGCCACAGCTCCTCGATGATCTCATACCCCTTCTCGGCGATGCCGATGCCCCCGGCATGGCCGTCGTAGATGAACACCTGCGGCCTGCCCGTATCCGGGTGCATGACCGTGGACACGCCGCCGATGTCGGCGCGGTCGCACAGGGCAAAGAGGGGCAGCACGCCGATGGCCGCGTGCTCCGCCGCGTGCAGGCCGCCCGCCAGGTCCATGCGCTGGCCCTTCAGCCACGCCACCAGGTCGCCGGGCGCGTCGAACCAGAGCGCCACGGTGTTGAATTTTCGCGGCGGCAGGTCAACGATCTCCTCGCCCAGCGTCTCCTCGGAGAAGTGGGCCTTCTTCTCATAGCTCACCACCTGTGTGGACACCTCAACCTCGCCAAGGTAGGCCGTCACCTCTCCGGCGCGCTTGGACTCCATGCGATGCAGGATGCGGATATCCGTGTGGTCGCGGCACTGGGTGTAGTAGGGGACATCCTGCTTCGTGACGTAGGCGGTCTTGGCCTCGGTGTCCAGCTTCTCCACCAGGAACTGGTCGCCGTAGTGCAGGTACACCGCGCCGGGGTGAAGCTGGAAGAAGGCCGACCCTTCCTCTACCTGCTCCAGCAGCGCGCCCGACTCCTTCTCCACCACCGCGTAGTCGCTGCCGTTGCCGGAGCGCAGGTTGACGCCCTCGGCGGGGTAGTACACGCTGGGCTCCAGGAACCACTGGCCGCCCCGCTGCCGCATCGCGCCTTCGGCGGCAAGCTGCTCCAGCCGCTTCTGCATTGTCGGGCCGAAGAGCTCGGCGTCGCGCTGGGTGATGGGGCCATTCTCGTAGGCGGCGCACAGCAGGTGCGGGTCGAGAATACGGGGGTTGGCGGGCGCGATCAGCGCGTGCTCCGGTGGCCGCCCGAAGAGGTATTCGGGATGGCGGGCCAGGTACTGGTCCAGCGGGTCGTTGCGGGCAATGAGCACGCTGAGCGATGCGTCGCGGCGGCGGCCGCTGCGTCCCGCTTGCTGCCAGGTGCTGCTGATGCTCCCCGGGTAGCCGCCCAGGACTGTCGCCTCCAGGCTGCCCACGTCAATGCCCAGCTCCAGGGCGTTGGTTGTCGCCACGCCCAGGAGATGGCCGTCGAAGAGGGCCTTCTCGATGCGGCGTCGGTCCTCGGGCAGGTAGCTGGCCCGGTAGGGGCTGATCAGCGGCACGAGCGCGGGCGCTTCCTCCAGCAGGCGCTTCCACACAGTCACGTACACCAGCTCCACCTGCCGGCGCGTGCGGGCGAAGACCATGGTGCGCACCCGCTCCCGCAGCAGCAGGCGGAAGAGGTCGGCGGCCTCCGACGTTGCGCTCTTGCGCAGCGAGCGTCCCTCGTCAACGATGGGCGGGTTCCACACCAGGAACTCCTTGCCGCCGGAGGGCGCGCCGTCCTCGTCCACAAC
>JACQUI010000205.1 GCA_016210395.1 Chloroflexota bacterium
CTGCTAACCTGGTGGTTCTCATGGGGAGACCTCCTTCTTTGCATTGCCGCCATCCTACCCATCCGAAGTCGAGTAGGTAAGGGGGCATCCGTACCATTCCACGGTGTAGGACGCACCGTTTCAACGTGGTAGATTCTGGCCAAGGGACCACTCACCTGCGTCGCCACCTGCGGCCTGCGCAGCACGAGATTGCGTCGCTAGCGGCCGCCCCTGCCGCTGGTCGGACGGCCCGCATCAATGACGGCGATGGTGAGTGTCGCTTTGCCGACGCCCCCGTCGTCGTCCATGACGGTGACCGTGACGGTGTACGTGCCGGCCTTGGCGTACCGGTGCCGCCCGTGGACGGTTCCGCCGGATACCGTGCCGCTGGAAGTGGTCCCGTCTCCCCAGTCAATAACCGCCGTGTGGGTGTCGCGTGTGCCTGGGTCCTCGAACAGGGCCAGAGGGGCGGAGAAGGGCAATCCCGCCAGCTTGGTCGGGACAACCATGGCGCGCACCCTTGGCGCCGCGTTCGCAACCTTGACTGTGTAGACCGCAGTGGCCGCGGCGCCGTCGTCATCGGCCACCGTGACGGTTACCGTATACGTTCCGTTCTCGGCGTAGACGTGCCCGGCGCTTATGGTGTCTTTGGACTGGTCCACGTCGCCACGCGTCTGTGCCGTGCCGTCGCCCCAGTCCACCCTGGCGGAGTGGGTGTCGGCGCTGCCGGGGTCGTTAAAGGGCAACGGGCCAAGGGCGAAGGCGCTACCTTCGGTAGTCGCGAATTCCAAGCCGCCGGCCATCGTTGGCGGTGCGTTGGACACCATGACGTTCGCCGTGTCGCACGAGGCAGCGCCGTCGTCATCGGTAACGCAGACCTGGATGCGGTAGCGGCCGTTGTCGGCATAGACGTGGCCGGCGTCCAGCACGGCCTTCATGCCGGCGGTGGAGCCCGGCGGGCCGAAGGGGGACTCGATGACCTTAGCTGCCGACGGGCGCGAGCCGTCGCCCCAGTCCACAGTGGCCGTGTGCGTATCGCGCGTGCCGGGATCCAGGAAGCCGGCGCTCTTCAGGAAGAGTGCCGGCCCCTCAACGGTGGACTGGTCTACGCCGGCTTCCACCACTGGAACAGCGTTGTCTACGACTACGTTGAAGACGCCGGAGGCGGAGGATCCGCCGTCGGAAACCGTGACCTTGACGGTGTACGCGCCATTATCGGCGTAGACATGGCTGCCGGAGACGGTCTTGGCGGCCCTGTCTACGACGCCAGGTGTTGACGGCGACCCGTCGCCCCAGTCTATACCGGCGGTGTGCGTATCGCCCGCGTCGGGATCGGAGAATGCGGCGACCTGCAGACTGAGCAGCACGCCTTCGGGGACTTTCTGGTCCGCCGCCACTGATGTGATGGCAGGCGGCGCGTTGACCAGGACCGTGAACGTGTCCGAACCTGAGTCGCCGTCTTTGTCGGTGACGACCACCTTGACGGTGAACAGGCCTGAGGCCGCGTAGATGTGCATGCCGTTCACGGAGTGGGCCGCCTCGTCCACCTCGCCTGCCGCAAGGGGCGAGCCGTCGCCCCAGTCGATCAACGCGGTGTGGGTGTCGCTTGCGCCGGGGTCGGTGAACGTCGCAGGGGCCAGCTTGACGGGCGCACCCGTGCCGGCCTTCATGTCCGGGCCGGCCTCAACGGAAGGCGCGACGTTGTGCACGGTCACGACGAGGGTTCCCTCGCCTTTACCGCCGTCGTCGTCAAGGACGACGACCCTCACGGTGAAGACGCCGTTGTCCGCGTACGCGTGGGCCAGCGAGAAGCTCTTGTCCGGATTGAGGGCCAAGGGCTGAGGGCCGGAGCCGTCGCCATAGTCCACAGTGGCAGTCCAGGTGTCCGCGCCGCGGTCCTTGAAAAAGCCGCTGCTTGTGAAGACCTTGCCTTCGTTGAGGGCGTTGTCCAGGCCGGGATAGACGGCGGGCGCCATATTGCCCACGGAGACGGCGATGCTCTTGACGTCTGTGAGGGGTGGCGAGGCGCTATCCCCCACCTTGACCATAACCGTGTAGACCCCGTTATCTGAATAGATATGGGAGGCCGTGACCTCCTTGAGGTCCTGGTTGACGATGCCAGCCGAGACCGTGCCGTCGCCCCAGGAGATGGAGGCCGAGTGGGGGCCGCCTCCGTCGGGATCGGAGAAGGAAGCGTTCAAGAGCACCTCCAGGCCTTCCAGGGGGGAGTCGCTTACAGAAACAGAAGTGATGGTGGGAGGGGCGGGTGGCTTGGAGGCCTCAAGCTCGAACGCGCCGATGTCACAGGCGACGCCCTGGGGTCTTGCCATTCCGCGTTGATCCGTCGTTACAGGGTTGCCAGAAGGATCTTTGCATTCAGCCGCAGGAACAGCATCGATTGCTGGGCTGCCTGACAGCAAGGAGTGGGTTTGCGTGGGCCCACCATTGTCTGCCAATGGGCCGAGCTTCGCGTCCACGTCGAGCAGGTCGCTTCCTGCAGGGGTGAATGCGCACCCAGAGGCGTTGCCGATAAGGTTGCGGCCCAGGGATTCCGGCGCACCGTAGCAGTCGGGGCCAAGAGGAGCTGCGTTGCGCGCAACAACGGTGTTGACCAGCCGCGAGTTGGCCGCACTCATGAAGTTGTTGTTGTACATACCCCCGCCGTTGGTGGCCGAGTTGTCGACGAGCGTGCCGTTGACCACCGTCAGGAGCCCGGCGTTGATGTTGACGCCGCCTCCGCCACCCGCCGAGTTATGCGTGATAGTGCTGTTCACAATGGCGACAGTACCGTGTGTGCTGGAGATACCGCCCCCGTCTGATGATGCCTGGTTATGGCTGATGGTGCTGTGCGTAACGATCGTTATGCCGGAACTGTTCCGGATTCCGCCTCCGTACCAAGCGGCCGAGTTCCCGGTGACGGTGGCGTTTCTTAGCGTGAGTATGCCTCCACTGTTAAGGATGCCTCCGCCGCTGGCAGCGTCGCCCCCCGACGGCGAATTAGCTCTGCCATGGCGAATGGTCATGTTGGAGATTGTTGCGTTGCCGCCCCAGATGTTGAAGACCCTGAAGTTAGCCACTCCTGACTCGGTGGCTGCTTGGATTACCGTCGACGGGCCTGCGCCATTCAGGACGATGACCGTGCTTATCACCAGTTCTGATTTCAGGGAGAGGGTGAAGGTTCCCGCAGGAATGTCGATGACGTTGGGGCCGGCCAGTGCGTTGGACTCCATGACTGCGGCCCGCAACGTACAGTTGCCTGAGCCGTCGTCGCACTTCCCGTCGCCTGGATTTGCATCGACAGCGTCAACAGTGGAGTTGACCAGGAAAGCGCCCGGCGCTGCGAGTGTGACCGTCACGCACCGGGAGAACTCCGAAGTATTGTCGTCGGGGTCCGTTGCCGTGGCGGTGGCGAAGTGGCCTGCGGGAACGTCCGCCGGCATGGTGAAGGCAAAGGCCGCATTGCCGCCGGCATCGGTGACGACTTCAGCGAAGCCGATCGGCGTTTCCCCCTCGCCGTACCCTGATGGGTCGCACGTCGTGTTTGCAAAGAACTCAAGGCGGTAACTCGCATCGGGGACGCTGTTGAGGGTACCATTGACGGCTATGCCGCTCAGCGTTTTGGCGGCGGAGGTGAGTACCGGGAAGTTCTGCACTTGGTTCGCACCGGCGTCACCATCGCCAGGGTCGTTCTCTGTCACTCCTTTCCCCTCTAAGGAGTCGCCCGCTACCTTGGTGATGAGGTCGATGCCCAGCTGGGCATTGGAGTGAATAGAGTTAAACAGAATGGCATTCCTGATGCCGGAAAGCGCCAGGACGCCGTCACCCCCGTTGAAGGCGATTACGTTTCCCGCGCCGGGCTCAGTACCGCCGATCACGCTGCCACTGGAGGCATTTGCGCCGAAGAGAATGCCGGCCCAGGTGTTGCCAAGGGGGCTGACACCGTCAATCTGCGTGCCGACAAGGTTGCCTTGCATCAACACCGGAAGCCCTGCAACGACAGTGACACCCATGTAGTTGCCTGATATGACGTTGCCCGATCCGGGATTCGTGCCGCCGATCACTGTTTCAGGCGCATCCATGACCTGGATGCCAACGCCTTTGTTTCCGACGCGCAAGGTGCCTGAGACATCGGACCCGATGAGATTTCCCTCCAAGATGTTTCCGGGCCCTGTGGCCAGGAGGGCAACGCCATCGCCTCCGTTGCCGGAGATGACGTTGGACGGTCCTCCTGCGGAGCCGACCGTGTTGAAGCTACTAAGTCCGACGATGACGACACCGCTGCTCTCGTTTCCGAGAGCTGTTGTGCCGGTAGCATCGAGTCCGATGAGGTTGCCCAGAACAGCGTTCCCTGCGGATTGCCTTATCAGCACACCATGATTCTTGTTGCCGGAGATGACGTTGCCCTCAACAAGGTTGTCCGTGGCCCTCTCAATCAACACGCCTGGACCCAGATTCCCCAGCGCAGTTGCTCCTGTGGGGTCGGTTCCGATGAAGTTGCCCTCCAGCGCGTTCCCGCTGGCATGGTCCTGGAGGTAGATGCCGGCGCCACCATTCCCCGATATGACGTTGCGCGCCGGTCCGCCAACCAGGTTCTCGTGACCCCCTCGGATCTCAATACCACCAAAGGTGGACTTGCCGAGGGCGTCATTCCCCGTAGCATCCGGCCCGATGAGGTTGCCCAGCACGAGGTTGCCGTCCGAGATGAGCAATACGTTGTTGTACGCATTGCCGGAGATGAGGTTCCGCGCCTCTGCGCTTGTGCCCCCGACAATATTTCCGGGGGAGCCATTGATGACTATGCCGAACGATCCATTCCCCGCGGCAACCTTGCCGGTGATGTCGGTGCCGATGAAGTTGCCTTCAATTTGGTTGCCGCCGTCGCCGACCAGAACGATCCCTGCAAAGCCGAAGCGATTGATTGCCAGGCCTCGCACAATGCTGTCGCCGGCGGAGATGCGCAGGCCGTGGGCGAAGTCCTCTCCTGCATTGGTACCGTCCAATTCGATCTTCAGACGAGTTTCCAGACCTCCGGGGTGGTCAACCATGACGGGATTCGGACTGGCGCCAGGCTGGGAGTAGCCGTCGATCACCACTGGGTCCCCTATCGTTGGAAGCGGGGAGACAGGCCGTATGCGCCACCAGCCGGGAGCTGCAGCCACATAGCCAGGGTCAGAGTCTGGGATGTTGAAGGCGATAGTATCCTTGCTAGGGGATGCGGTGGCTGCGTTGATGGCCTCGCGGAGCGTGCACTCCAGAGCGTCGCAGACTCCGTCGCCAGGGTCAGCCGTGCTGTTGACCACAAACGGGACGGGCATGGGTCCGGCCGGCGCCACGGGGCCTGCGCACTCCGGCGCGCCCATGCCCGCGGCGTTCATAGCGAAGACACAGAAGACATAGGTCACCCCGTTTGTGAGGCCCGTGAAGGTCACAGCCGTGTCCGAGGTAGCGATGGTGCTGGTCTCGGGGGTGGAGGTAATGACGTAGCCAATCACCGGGCTGCCGCCATCTGAAACAGGCGGGTTCCAAGTAATGGTCACCTGGCCGTCGCCTGGTGTGGCGACGACGTTGGTGGGAGAAGAGGGCACCGACGGGCCTGGGCCCGGGGCTCCTCCGCCTCCACCAGAAGCAGCCAAGGCCGGAACGATCCAACCAAAGCTCAGGACCAGAGCAACGATTCCAAGAATGGAGAGAAAACGAATTCGCGAAGTCATGATTCGCCTCCACTTGATTGGTTCCTCAGGCATGGAGCTATCCTAGCCGGGGGACACCCGTCAGTCAGGGTGCATCCGTACCATTGCTGCGCTGCGGAACGTACCGTTTCCGCGTAGTACGCTGCGCTGCACAGGTGGCCGCTACGTCGCCAGGCGGGGCAAGCGGAGCGGCATGGGCGCCAAGGCGTCCCGCGCCAGGCCGGGGTGAGCAAGAGCGGCCAGGAACGACGAGACCTCGTGGTTGAAGAAGCCCAGGTTGTCCTCGTGGA
>JACQUI010000215.1 GCA_016210395.1 Chloroflexota bacterium
CCTTGGGGCATACTAACGGCACCTCGTTGGTGATGGGCTGCTCTCCACAAGCGCCATCTTAGTCCTTCTCTGCAAGGGCGCCAACGAGGTCTTCTTTCCATTTAGGCGGTGGATCTGGGCTCCCCCAGAACGTGACACCGCAGGGCAAAAGCGGTAGGATAGCGCCATTCAAAGTTGCCGGCGCACACCGGCTACAGGAGGATTTCATGATCTATGAGCTGCGCATCTACGAGGCGATCCCAGGGAAACTACCCGCCCTGAACGACCGTTTCGCAAAGATCACCCTGGGCTACTTCAAAAAGTACGGCATCAAGGTGGTGGGCTTCTGGACCGACGACATCGGCGTCAGCAACCGCCTCACCTACATGCTTGCCTTTGACGACGCCGCGCACCGCGACCGCGCCTGGGCCGCCTTCCGCGCCGACCCCGAGCGCACCAAGGCGTTCGCGGAGACGGAAAAGGACGGCCCGCTGGTCGGCCGCGTCATCAACTCCCTCATGCGCCCCACGCCCTATTCGCCGATGCAGTAGAAAGGGCGTTGCCGACTTAACCCACGCTGCCTCCCCCTTCCCGCACGGGAAGGGGGAGGATAATAGCCGGTCGTGCTTCCATGCTTCTCGAACCACCTCTCGTCCTCGTCCTCGGCGCGCTGAACTATGACCTCATCGCGGTCGCTCAGCGTTTCCCCGAGCCGGGCGAGTCCGTGCTGGGGACGGCTTTCTATACGTCGGCGGGCGGCAAGGGTGGGAACCAGGCGGTTGCCGCGGCACGCCTCGGCGCGCGGACGCGCCTGATCGGGCGCGTGGGCGGCGACGGGTTCGGCAAGGAGCTGCTGGCCAGCCTGCGGGCCTACGGCGTGGACGCATCTGGGGTCGCCGTCGAGCCGGGAGTGACCTCCGGGGTTGCCCATATCACCGTAGACGCCTCGGGACAGAACAAGATCGTCATTGTCTCCGGGGCCAACGGGCTGTGTGGCGAGGCCGAGCTTGGCCGGCTGCGGAACGCTCTGCCTCTGGCTGGCGCCCTCTTGCTCCAGAACGAGCTCCCCTTACCGCTTTCGCTGGCGGCAGCGAGGGCCGCGCGGGCGGCGGGCGTGCCCGTGGTGTTCGACCCGGCGCCGGCAGGCCCCCTGCCTCACGAAGCCTACGCGCTGATGGACTACATCACGCCCAACGAATCGGAGGCCGCCGCGCTGGTGGGCTTCCCCGTCACTGACCCGCCCTCGGGTCTGCGGGCTGCGCGGGAGCTGCGCAGGCGCGGCGCGCGGGCGGCCATCGTGAAGCTGGGAGGACAGGGGGCCTGCTATGCATCCGAAGAGGGCGAGGGCCACGTCCCGGCCTTTCGCGTTGCCGTCGTGGACACCGTTGGCGCAGGCGATGCCTTCAACGGGGCGCTGGCTGTGGCAAGGGCGGAGGGCAAGGGCCTGCGGGAGGCCGTCGTCTGGGCAAACGCCGCCGGGGCCGTTGCGGTAACCAAGCGGGGCGCGCAGGCCGCCATGCCCTCCCGCGAGGAGGTAGAGGCTTTGGTGCGGCAGCAGCCCCTCGCCTGCTAACGTTTCTTCACAGGCTCAGCGGCCAGGTGCTCCTTCAGCAATGCAAGGGCGGCCCGCGCCGCCGCCTCCCGGTTGGCGTTCCGCTCGACCAGGCCGAAGCGGTGCTCCTGGCTGCGCTCGCGCCCGTCGCGGCAGGACACGGCGATGCAGAAGAGGCCGACAGGCCGCTGGGGCGACCCTCCGCCGGGGCCTGCGATGCCCGTGGTGGAGACGCCGATGTCCGTCCCGCACACCTCGCGCACCCGGCGGGCCATGTCCAGGGCGGTGGTCTCATGCACGGAGCCATGCGCCTCCAGGGTAGCCGCGCTCATACCCAGCACGCCTACCTTCAGGGAGCGGGCGTAGGGCAGCACGCCACCGATGAAGTAGGCCGAACTGCCCGGCACACTGGTCAGCAGATAGGCCAGCAAGCCCTCGGTGCCCGCCTCCGCAACGGAGATGGTCAGGCGTTTGGCCTTGAGCAGGGCTGCAACGTCTTCTTCGAGTCCCATGCTATGGCCTGCCCTCTCTGTTTTCTGACAGCGGCGGCGGGCCGCCTGGGCGCGGGACGGGATCGCCGACAAAGGCGATCTCCACGCAAGGCATGGCGTCCAGGATCTTGCGAGCGTAGTAGAACGGCCCCCACCAGGGCAGGTGTAAGGCGCGGTTGGTCTTGACGCCCCACAGGAACAGCCTGAACTGCCAGCGGGGATAGCCCGGGCGTTTAGCCCAGTGGCTGATGAAGTCCAGCAGATGGGGAACGCGCTCCTTCCGGTCCCGCAGCACCCGCGCCCTCGCCGGGATGTCGTACCAGCGGTCGCCTTCCACGGTGTGGAGGGTGACCTCTGGGTGCGCGGCCATGTTGGCCACCCAGTCCCGCTTGCCGGGATAGCCCGAAACATAGATGCGGTCGCCGCCATTCCAGACGTAGGTCGTCTCGATGGTGCGGGGAAGGGCGCTGCGCCGGCGCTTCATAGTGGTGCGAATGTAGAAGCTGTGCGCGAGAATGCTGCGGACATCTTCGTTCAGGGTAGGCGCGGCCATGGGTTTGCCTCCTGACGCGGTTTGCGGGTGAGGAATGACCTGGGGCCAGCATATCCCTTTCGCTCAGTCCAGTAAATACGAAGCGGCGTGGACCGTTCGTGACAGGCATGCCCGTTCGCCGTAAAATAGCTTCAGGGAAGAATCAGTCTCAAAAGGCAGGCTACCCATGGCTGTCCAAGTCCAACGGTACACCTTCACCGTGGGTGATTACCACCGCATGGCTGAGGCCGGCATCCTCACCGAGGACGACCGCGTCGAGCTCATCTGCGGGGAGATAACCGAGATGGCCCCTATCGGCAGTAGACACGCCAACTCCGCAGACGGTTTCAATGAGTTGTTGGGCGAGGCCCTGAGGGGGCGGGCGGTGGTGCGAGTCCAGAATCCCATAACCATAGACGAACACTCAGAGCCTCAACCGGACATCGTGCTGGCGCATCCCCCCAGGGGCCGCTATGCTGGCGCACACCCTGGCCCTGGAGAGGTCTTCCTTGTGGTGGAGGTCGCAGATACGACACTGCAGTTTGACCGGGAGGTCAAGCTGCCCCTGTACGCAAAGGCGGGTATTCCAGAGGTCTGGATTGTGGACCTGGTGGGCCACCGAATTGAGACCTACCGCGACCCCACGCCCTACGGCTACCGGGAGCCGCGCTACCGTTACCCAGGGGAAACCCTCTCTCCCTCCGCTTTCCCGGACGTGATCCTCAAGGTGGACGACGTCCTGGCGTAGACCCCTTCTCCGTACCCCCAAGCGCCTGCCCGTGCTTGGGTCTCTCTTGGTAGAGACGCAGCAAAACAAATCCCCCTCTCCGTGCGGAGAGGGGGACGCAGGGTACAGCAAAAGCCCGCCGGACTACCGCAGCAGGGCCTGGAACTGCCTGTCGCTCCTGTAGGGCCCGACGACCGCCAGCCTGAGCTGCTCCGACACAAGGTAGTCGCGGGCTGCTCGCAAAACGTCTTCTGTAGATATGGCTTCCACACGCTCAACCACCTCATCCACAGACAGCACTTCGCCGTACAGGATTTCCTGTGCGCCGGCCCAGCCTGCTACGGCGCGGGTGTCTTCCATGCGCAGCAGCAGCCGTCCCTTGGCGAACTCCTTGGCCTTCGACAGCTCTTCGTCCGGCACGCCATCCTTGATGCGTTGCAGCTCGCCCAGGACGGTCTCCACTGCCTCCTTGGCCTTTTTCGGTTCGACGCCGCAATAGACGACGATGGAACCCGTGTCGCGGAAGTGGGTCAGGCTGCTGTGGACCTCATACGCCAGGCCGCGCGTCTCACGCATCTCCACAAACAGGCGGCTGCTCATACCGTCGCCCAGCACGCCGTTCATAAGGTCGAGGGCGTACCTGTCCGGGTGGCGTGTTGCGAGTCCGGGCAGGCAGAGGCTCAGGTGCGCCTGCTCCGTTTTCCGGCTCTCCAGCCGCACGCGGGGGTGCTGGCCGTTGTCGTGCGCCGCAATGCGGTACACCGGCAACGACCCCGACGGCATGTCTCCCGCAAGCGTGGCGACTGTTTCCACGACTTCGCCGTGGGACACGTTGCCGGCGACGCTGACCACCATGTTGGAGGCGACATAGTGGCGCTGGAACCAGTCCAGAATCATTTGCCTGGTGATGCCATCCACGGTCTCGCGCGTTCCCCCAACGTCGCGTCCCATGGGTTGGTCAGGCCAGAGCATTTCGTCGGTGAGCAGGTCTACCCGGTAGCTGGGGTAGTCGTTGGTCATGTTCAGCTCTTCCTGGATGACGCCCCGCTCCTTGTCCACGTCCTCCTGGCTCATGAGCGGGTTGCGAATGATGTCCATCAGCACGTCCAGGGCGCGCCCGAAGTGAGGCGAGGCCACCTTGCACCAGAAGCTGGTGGTTTCCCGGTCGGTGCCGGCGTTCATCATGCCGCCGATCTGCTCGATGGCGCCGCTGATGTCCGCGCCCGATGGGCGGCGCGTGGTGCCTTTGAAGAGCATGTGCTCCAGAAAATGCGAGACGCCGGCTTCTTTGTCTTCTTCGTATCGCGAGCCGATGCCTGCAAAGATGTCTATGGAGACGGAGCGAGTATGGGGCATTTCGCAGGAAAGCACACGCAAGCCATTGCTTAGGACGGTCTGCTGGTACGGTGAAACCACGTTTTACCTCAAGAGGGAGTTAGCTGTATTGTACCGTGATTCACCTCCAGCGCGTCAAACCGTGCATTGCCAGCTAGGAGCAGCATCGCTATACTCTTCACGGACTTTCCCACGTCTGAAGAGCAACCTAGACGCGCCTGCGGGTGACCATCTATGCCAGTTTTACCTTCCCTGACACCTCGAGAAGACCGCTTTTTCGGCCTGCTACGAAGCAGCACCAAGAACCTGGTGGATGTGTCTGTCCTCCTGGTGGACCTCATGGAACATTACGAGGACGTGCCGAAGAAAGTGGCGGAAATCAAGCGCCTGGAGGAAGTAGGCGACCACATCATCCATGAGATCATGCGGAACCTCCACCGGACGTTCGTCACGCCCATTGACCGCGAGGACATCGCCCTCCTGGGAGAGCGGTTGGACGATGTGGTGGACTCCATCGAAGAAGCGGCGCGTGATATGGTGGAGTACAACATCACCAGACCTACCGAGTACGCCATCTCCCTCTCCCGCACGATCCTGAGGTCGGCGGAGTCGCTGGAACGGGCCGTGGGGAAGCTCCACTTCCGTGGGTCCAAGCTCAAAGAGATCCTGCCCGACTCGGTGGAGGTGAACCGGCTGGAAAACGAGGCAGACCAGATCACCAGCCGGGCCATCGCCACGCTGTTCAACAACAGTAAGGACCCCATCGAGGTCATGAAATGGCGGGACATCTACGAGCAGCTAGAGCTTGCCACGGACCGGTGCGAGGACGTGGCCAACGGTCTGGAAGCGGTGGTGCTCAAGAATGGTTGAGACCTCCTTCGCCTTCCTCGTGGTCGTCATCGTCATCGCCGTCATCTTCGATTTCTTCAATGGCATTCACGACGCCGGAAACGCCATAGCAACCGTCGTTTCCACTCGGGTCCTCTCCCCCACAGTGGCGGTGCTGATGGCCGCCGGCATGAATTTTCTGGGCGCCCTATCGGGCACCGCCGTGGCGAAGGTCGTTGGGGCAGGCATTGTGGCGCCGGAAGCCATCCTGTTGACCACGGTAGCCACAGGGGTATCGGCGGCTATCCTCTGGGAGTTCATCACCCTGCGGTTGGGGATTCCAGTGAGCGGCAGCCACAGCCTGATCGCCGGCGTTGCCGGGGCCGGCATTGCGACAGGTGGGATGGATGTGCTGGTAGGCCACGGCGTTTCCAAGGTGTTTCTTGGCCTCACCTTCGCCCCCATCATTGGTCTTCTCGGGGGCTTTGTGTTGATGATAGGGCTCTATTGGATATTCCGGAGGGCCAGCCCCGGCCTGGTCAGCGGCCTCTTTGGGAAACTGCAAATCGTTTCTGCGGCGGCCATGGCGTACAGCCACGGGTCCAATGACGCCCAGAAGACCATGGGCATTATTACCCTTGCCCTGGCGGTGTACTACAAGTGGGGGGAGAGAGGCATAGCCTTCGAGGTGCCCTGGGAGGTCATGCTTCTTTCCGCCACCGCTATGGCGATAGGGACCTATCTCGGAGGGTGGCGCATCGTGCGCACGCTGGGGATGCGCATCGTCCACCTGCGGCCGTTCAACGGCTTCGCTGCCGAAACTGCCGCCGCCACCGTGATCGAGTCTGCCTCCCGCCTCGGGTTCCCCCTGAGCACCACCCACGTCATCTCCTCGACGATCATGGGCCAGGGCGCGACGATCCGCCTTTCGGCAGTGCGCTGGGGCGTTGCGCGGAGCATCGTCCTGGCGTGGATCATCACGTTCCCCTTCTGCGGGATACTGGGATACGTGCTGATGAAGGTGCTCTCGGCGGTGCTGTGAGGGGCCGTGGGAAATGGTCCGCGCCTAGAACAACTCGCGCACGGGGCAACTGAAGCCGGGAAGCACAGGGTCGCCGGACAGCGCGTCGCCTTCACGCAATACGCGGACGTCTTCCAGGGAGCGGTACACGGCAACAGAGCGCGTATCTGGGTAAACGACCCAGACGAGCTTAACCCCCGCCTCCAGCCAATTCTCCACCTTGGCCTGGACAGACGCTGCAGTCTCACTTGGCGACACAACCTCCGACACGAGATCCGGCACGATGTCGCCGAATCCAGGGGCCACACCTTCCGCAGGCACACGCCCTTTGGCGATAAAGGAAACGTCGGGTGCAAGGACAGTGTCAGGGTTCCTGTGAATGCGGAATCCAGTCTCGGCTGCGAAGGCTTCACCGAGGTCATGGGCTTCAACGTACATGTCGAGCCGGCTTCCCAACCTTATGGCCACGCGCCCATGGACGTTGCCCGTCGGAGCCATATCTCGCAGTTCTCCCTTCACAAGCTCGTAGCGCCTGCCTTGGGCGGAGAGCTGCAGCAACTCTTCTGCTGTCACAAGGGTCTTGCTAGCGGTCATGGGAGCCTCCGGAAATCAAAGACAGCATAGCACAGGTGCTTGTGCGACTCCACGCGGACGCCGCAGCGAAGGGGATTCCTCTACCCCGCCTTCTCCAGCGGCGCGAAGCTAAGGAGCAGGCGCTTCACCCCAGCGCCGCCCCTGAAGGCCACCGTTACCTCGTGGTCCGTGCCCGTGGCCACGCAGCTTACCACGATGCCCTCGCCGAACTGCTTGTGCGTCACGCGGTCGCCGGCCTTGAGCGGCACGGGGGCAGCGGGCGGGCCGTTGCCGTTGGCC
>JACQUI010000216.1 GCA_016210395.1 Chloroflexota bacterium
AGGTTGGCGGCGTTTTCCATGCGACCTCACGAAGCGGTTATGGGCAGGCCCCTGGCGCACTATAATACATGCAATCGTTCATGCTGGAAACCAGCGCCGTGAAGACCGTGGAAATGACAGACGCTGAAATTGTCGCCGACAATGCCGCCCAGAGGAACCGCCTGGCAGAAGTCATAGGTCGGATCGAGGATTTTGACGTGGAGTTTGGCGGAGGATGGACCATCGCCGCGGCCGTTGCCCATCTCGCCTTTTGGGACCGTTTGTACCTCATGCACCTGGGTAATTGGCCGCAAGACGGTCCCCCAAGCGACGATCCCAGTGATAGCCTGAATGATGTCCTGATAGATGAATGGCTGGCAGTGCCGCCAAGACAAGCCGTGGAACTGGCTTTGGCAGCGGCGCAAGCCATAGATAAGGCTATTGAATCCCTGGACGAGAGAGTGGCCGATGCCATCCTTACCCACGGATCGGACTGGCTGCTCAAGCGCGGCCGCCATCGCCGTGAACACTTGGACCAGATCGAGCGTGCTTTGCGGGCCTAAACGCAAGAACCACAGCCCAATGAGTAGAACCGGAAGAAAGGCCAAAGCATCAATGGAAACGCTGACGCTGCCTCCAATTGCGCGCGTGGGTGGGGAAGTGGTATTGCCGGGATCCAAGAGCCTTTCTAACCGTATCTTGCTCCTGTCTGCCCTGGCCTCCGGCACAACCCGCGTCCACAACCTCCTGGACAGCGATGACACCCGCTTCATGGCGGAGGCGCTGCGGAAGCTGGGCGTCTCGTTGCGGCTCTCCGAGGACTGGAGCCGGTGCACCGTGGAGGGCGCGGGTGGGCCGCTGCCTTCGGAGGGGGCTGAGCTGTTCCTAGGGCTTGCAGGGACTGCCATACGCCCGCTATGCGCGGCCCTCTGCCTCGGCAAGGGCGAGTTCACGCTCACCGGCGAGCCGCGCATGCTGGAGCGCCCCATCGGCGACCTTGTGGACGCGCTGCGGCAGCTTGGCGCAGACATCCGGTACGGCGGCCAGGAAGGGTATCCTCCCCTGACCATACGGGCGCGCGGCCTGCGAGGAGGGCGCGTCTCCGTTCGTGGGGACGTGTCCAGCCAGTTCCTCACAGCCCTGCTGCTTGCCTCGCCGCTGGTCAGGGACGAGCTGGCCATTGACGTCGCCGGCGAGCTGGTGTCCAAGCCCTACATAGACATGACCCTGGATGTCATGCGGCGTTTTGGCGTTGCTGTCCAGCGCCAGGCGTACAGCGCCTTCCGCGTTCCCGGCGGCCAGGGGTACCGCTCGCCAGGCGATGCCCTGGTGGAAGGCGACGCCTCGTCCGCCACCTACTTCCTGTCGGCCGGCGCGATCCGAGGGGGGACGATCCGGGTTGTGGGCGTCGGCAAGGACAGCATCCAGGGCGACGTGGAGCACGCCAGGGTGCTGGAGCAGATGGGGGCCACGGTGCGCTGGGGCTTCGACTGGATTGAGGTGGAGCGCGGAGAGCTTCACGGGATTGACATAGACCTGAACCGCATCCCTGATGCGGCCATGACAGTGGCGGTGACGGCGCTCTTCGCAAAAGGCAAGACGACCATCCGGAACATCTACAACTGGCGGGTGAAGGAGAGCGACAGGCTTGCGGCCATGGCAACGGAGCTTCGCAAGGTTGGAGCGCAGGTGGTGGAAGGCAGGGACTATCTGGAGATCACGCCGCCGGACCGCATCCGGTCCGCGACCATCGCCACGTACAACGACCACCGCATGGCCATGTGCTTCTCCCTGGCTGCGCTGGACGGCACGGAAATTGTCATTGAGAACCCGGGATGCGTGTCCAAGACCTTCCCTGAGTACTGGGAGAAGTTCCGGGGGATTGCGAAAGGGTAACTTCGCCTTCACCCGACTACCGTCGGCCTCTCCCTCGAGAGAGGCGGGATCTTTGGCCGTCGCCTGTGACACTACGAAAGAAGCCCCCTCAACCGAGGGGGCTTCTCTAGTGCCTATTGAGACGGCGGCTATGCCTTGCCGTAGTCCACGTCGTTCTTCAGCACGATGATCTTGCTATCCGCGTCAACGTTCCAGACCTTGAGACCGTCGCCAGAAGCAATGGCGGCGTCCAGGTAGAACTCAATCGTGTTCTTGGAGCTATCGGCGCCGGTGAGCGTCAGGTCGGCACCGGTGACGAGATCAGCCGCGAGCACGGTCACTGCGTCGGTGGCATGTTTGGGGGCCGCCTTCACATAATCGGGCACCAGCTTACCGGCGAAGTCGAGAGCGCCGAAGCACTGGGCCAGAGCGAGCGTCATGACCTCGGTGCCGCTGCCGCACGTCACGTCTGCAGCAAGACTAGTAAAGTCGCTTGGGTTGGTGGCGAGGGTGTCAACCTTCACTCTAATGACGTTATCGGTACTCGCCACAATGGCCACAGACGCTGTGGGTTCAGTGGTACCGGTGATGGGCAGGGCGTTGGCGTTATCTGCGCTGTACCGCTGCACGCCGGTCTCGACGTTCTTGATGTCGCCTTCCTTGCCCTGGGCGCGGGCGGAGCTGATGACGCCTGAGACCGCAGGCGTGACGATTGCCGCCAGGACCGCCAGGACTGCGACGACGATGAGGACTTCTACCAGGGTGAACCCGCGTTGGCTATTGCTTATAGTTTTCATGGTGCTCCTTTCATTGGTGCCGATGCTCTTGTGAGTGCGCCCCGCCGTTTTCATGAATGTTGCCTTTCGTTGTGGAAGCCGTTGTTCGTGTCAAAGCTACGATACCCCCTGCGCTTGCTCTGGAACATCGTGAGGAAGGGTGATTCGGCAGGTATGGAGCATCACCCGTTGGAGTGACGTGGCCGAGGAAGTGAAGGCGTCAGTTGGGCGTTGGTGTGCCCGTTCGTGGCGAGCCTGTCGAACCACGGACGGGGGCGCCCTTCGACACGCTCAGAGCCTGTGAGCAAATAGGAACGGCGAACCGTATTGTCATTCTAGAGCGAGGTGGTCAAACGACCATTGCTCCCCACTGCGATCCGCCTCGCGAAGAATCTCTCACGACCATCGCCTTTGCGCAAAGGGCTGCGGCAGCAGCCCGCGTCCCGCTACTGCGAAATGGACTTCATCCGCAAGAGTGCCCAGGACTGTGGGCGTGAAACATCGCGGGCCAGATTCTAGCCGTTCGGCAGCAGCACGACCCGGCCGAAGAGCCTGCGCTCCTGCATCCAGCCAATACCGATGAGGATGTCGCGCAGGGGCAGCGTTGCATGGACGACCGGCTTGACCTGGCCCCCGGCGGCCATGGCAACCGCTTGCTCCAGTTGACGGCGGTTGACGCCGGTGGAGCCCCGGATGACGGCGTCCCGGAACAGGACTTCCGCCAGGTTCAACTGTGCGGGGCGGCCCTCCACCTCGCCGAGGAGCACCAGCCGCCCGTACTGGGCAAGGCAGCGGACCGTGGACCCGAACAGGGGCGAGCCGACGGTGTCCAGCACCACATCTGCGCCGCGCTCGCCGGTCATGGCCAGGACGATCTCGCTGAAGTCCAGCTCGCCGCCGGCAAGCACGACGTCCTCAGCGCCCAGCTCCATGAGCGGACCCAGCTTGCTTTCCGAGGAGGTCACCCCGATGACCCGCGCGCCCATCGCCCTGGCAAGCTGGACGGCATGTACGCCCAGGCCGCCGCTGGCCCCCGTCACCACGACGGTTTCCCCTGCCTTCAGACAGGCAACATCCTGTATGGCCTGGAGCGCGACGCCCGTGGGGCAGGCGAGGAGGCACGCTTGCTCCGGCGGCATGCCGTCCGGGACGGTGGCAAGGGCCGTTTCCCGCACGGCGACGTACGGGGCGAAGCCGCCGGGGACGCCGTGGCCGATGCCTTGGCCAGAGATGCAGCGGTGCTCCTGGCCGGCCAGGCAGCGCTCGCATTCGCCACACGCGTTGGTGAGCAATGGGACGACGCGCCGGCCCAGGGCAACGCGCGTGACGGCGCTGCCCAGCTTGACCACCTCGCCGCATATCTCGTGGCCGAGGATGGCGTTGGAGGGGATGCCCCGGCGCAGGACGCCCGTCATGGCCAGGCGGTCGTGGTGGCAGAGGCCGCAGGCCAGCACCCGCAGGAGCGCGTCGCGGGGGCCGAGCGCCGGCTCCGGCGTGTCGCGGTAGGCCAGCTTGGGCGGATTGCCGGGCGTTTCCAGGATGAGCGCGCGCATAAGATGTCCTTCGTTCGTTTTGGTGGTCCGTACAATGATAGCCCTTTCTCGGAACGCTTGACGTTGTTCCGTGGCGACACTACTATCCACGGCATCGGAAGCAGAAGAAGAAGGAGCCGTCCATGCCAAAGGTCACCGTCAACGGCGTGAGCATCTTCTACGAGGTCACGGGGACGGGGTTCCCCCTGGTGTGGAGCCACGAGCTGGCCGGCGACTACCGGAGCTGGGATGCGCAGGTCGGCTACTTCTCCCGCCGCTACCAGGTCATCACCTACAACGATAGGGGATATCCGCCCTCAGACGTGCCCGTTGGGGACGCGCATTACTCCCAGGAGCAGTCGGTGGAGGACCTACACAGGCTGCTGCTACACCTGGGCGTGCGTCAGGCGTACGTTGGCGGGCTGTCCATGGGCGGCAGCGTGGCGCTGGCCTATGGGCTGGCCCACCCTGAGATGTGCCGGGCGCTCATTCTCGCGGGCGCGGGCACCGGCTCCACGAATCCGGAGCGGTTTGCGCGGGAGACGTCGGAGCTGGCGGCGCGCCTAGAGCGGGAAGGGACGGCAAAGTGGGGCGAGGAGTACGCCGAAGGCCCAACGCGGGTGCAGTTCAAGCGCAAGGACCCCAAAGGATGGGAACGCTTCCGGGACAGCCTGGCAGCGCACTCGGCGCAGGGCAAGGCGTACACCGTCCGCAACGTCCAGGGCAAGCGTCCGCCCATATTCGCGTGGGAGGAGCGCCTGCGCCAGCTTGACGTGCCGGCGCTGATCATCATTGGAGACGAGGACGAGCCGTGCATCGAGCCGTCCATCTTCCTGAAGCGGCGCATACCTCGCTCCGGCCTGGTGGTGCTGCCCCAGTCCGGGCATACGGTGAACCTGGAGGAGCCGGCCCTGTTCAACCAGGTGGTGTCGGAGTTCCTCAGCGCGGTCGAAGCTGGCAAGTGGGCCGCGCGCGACGCCGGCAGTGGTGTGGGCTTCCTGGCGGGGGAGGGGAGGTGACTACTTATGAAAGAGCTTCCGCCGAATTCAACGAGGAAGGGAAAGGTCGTGCGTTCGACGCGCGCTGGGGGCATCGTTGAAAAGACGAAGGGCGCCTTCAATGCCAAGGCAAAGTCCTTGAGCGCTGAGGAGATGCGAAAGGCCGCTGAAAAGGCTATCGCGGATGCTGCGTCTGAGCGCGGCCAGGCCTAAGCGGTGTTTGCTACGGCTAGCGGAGGAGCAAGAGCGATGAGAGGGGGAGGGCCACGACCCGAGGGTCTGGGATGTCCACGTGTTCCTCAAGGGTGACCAGTATGCCAAAGGGGGCGTTGTAGGCGGTCTTTTCCATGAAAGCTCTGAGTCCAAAGGTGTCACGGAATGGGTCTATGTGGCGACGGTATTTCACTTCAAGGGGGATGCGGCGTTCTCCTATGGTCAAGACAAAGTCTACTTCTGGTTCGGCGGGGCGCTCTGGAAACCATGCCAGGTCCAATCCAGGAATGCCGGTCAGGAAATAGCCCGCTACGCTTTCCGCCAAGTGTCCTGCGAGGTCACTGAGATGAGGAGCGGCTTGCAGCCCCTCTGAGGTGAGAGGGATGGTCTCTTGCAGCCAGCTTGCCCTGAGCGCGTGGTCGCACAGGCAGATTTTGGGCTGCCCCTTCTGACGCTTGAGCCGAAGCTCCAGGGGAGGGACCAGACGCATGAGAAGGGTATCGCCGAGGAAGCGCGTATAGGCGCGAATACGCTGCCATCCGACGTCTGCAGCCAGAGCAGCCTGCAGTTCCTGGGTAAAAATCACTTGGCCGGGGGACTGGCCGGCATAGCGGCAGCAGACTCGGAATGCCTCCTCCAGCAACGCCTCATCTCTTCTTCGCCCTCGTTCACTGCTTTCTCTGAGGTCGTGCCTGATTACCCTCCTGATCACCGTCTCGTTAAGCTGGTCAGCGATTTCTTCCCAAGGTCTATCCGGCCTGGACTGGGCGATAGGATACCCTCCGCGCTCGGAAAAAGTCGCAAAAGCGTTCAATCGCGGTTCTCGGTAGCGTCCTCCGTGCTCCTTCACTTGTTTCCAGAAGTCTTGCTCTTTCAGAGGGCCAAGCCCGTTGAGGGGCAGAGCAGGCGGAATTGCCCCCCATCCCCGGAGTTCAGAGATTTCCCGCAGAAGAAGCGTCCCCATCTCCAGGGTGGAGACTCTTCCGGCCAGGCTTTCCCGCCCACGTTCTATCTGAAAAGCAGAACTTCCGGTGAGTAATACCCTGATGGAGTTATGGTCTACGAGGGACTTGATCTGGGGGGCCCAATTGGGAACATTCTGGACTTCGTCAAAGATGACAAAAGCCGGCTCGTTCTTTCGAGCCTGAGCATTGAAAGAGCTTCCAAGGATGTGCTCCTCATACCAGAAGGCAAGGTTGAGGATAGGGTCTAGGCCCAAGCCCCTTACCGAGGTCAGGTCGTCAAATTGGACTCTAAATATACGGCTTGGCGGAACTTGCTCCCGATGCAGCAAATGGTCAGTAATCTGGTCCTGAAGCGTGCTCTTGCCAACCTGGCGCGGGCCGCGTACCACCGTCACGGGGGCGAGCCCGTTCTTCAGTCGGTCTAGCACAGGGACGAAAAGCCACCGCCTGAAGGAGGGCAGGGGACGCATTGGCTCCCCTTGCCACCAGGGGTTCATCCGGTGAAGCAGCCGCTCAGTTTCAGCGGAGAACCCAAATCCCTGCCTGGAATGTCTTGTGGAAGATTCCATTGATTTTCTCAAGATGGAATTGCTGGCTGGTGGTCACAAGCCAATAGCTAATCGAGGTCTTCCACGGCGCCTTACCCTATTCTCTTAAGCCAGTTAAGGGGGTTCGCCCTGGAGGTAAGCAAACAGTGCGTCCCCTTCCAACGCTTTGATCACGTGCCCTGCGAACGTCTGAACGAACTGGAAGTCATCCTCATCCCACCTTCTTCCTCTAAGTGGATGCATGACATCGTTCCTCAACTGATTAAGTCGGTCAAAGTCTTGAAGGAAAAGCTTCCTATTGTCGCGGTATTCCGGCGGAAACCTGGCTGAAAGCAGTTCCCAATTCTTCTCAATTATTGACTTCAGATCAATCAAGTCCAAGTAGCGATGGAGAGGCAAACGATTAATGTCAGACTCCCTTCGCGTGGCACAAGTTTCTCTTATGTTGGGATTTACGTGACGATGCCACCATTGATTCTCCCGCAAAAACCCTCCAACGCATCATAATGTGTAAACTCGTCAAACAACCGGTACAAGATGTACTATCCAATGCTACGCGTCTCGCAACATATGGCGTCATTTGGAAGAGC
>JACQUI010000217.1 GCA_016210395.1 Chloroflexota bacterium
CAGGCGCACTTCATGCAACTCTGCGATGCCTTCCACCTGCCGCTCGTCTACTTCGCTGACGTGCCGGGGTTCATGATCGGCCAGCAGGCAGAGCGGGACGGGGTGTTGCGACGCGGCATGCGGGTAGCCCATGTGGGAGTGAACATACGGGTACCTACGATTACTGTGCTGGTGCACAAGGCCTACGGTATGGGGGCGGCGGCGATGGGAGGCACCGGCACTGGGGCCCACGTGACCTTGGCCTGGCCCTCGGGCCAGGCCGGCGGACTACCCATCGAAGGCGGCGTCATGGCGGCATTCCGTAGGGACATCGAAGCCGCGGCGGACCCGGAGCAGAAGCGCAAGGAGATCGAAGAGCGCCTGGACCAGTTCCGCACACCCTGGCTGATGGCCGAGCACTACGGCATCGAAGATGTAATAGACCCCCGCGATACCAGGCCGGCGCTGATACGTTACCTGGAAGTGGCGCGGAACAAGACCAAGTACCAGTTAGGCCCGCGCGCTAGCTACGGCATCATGCCGTGATTAGGTTGGGCCCACGAGGATCGCGGCGAAGCGCTGTCCGATTGAGTTGGGGTTGTCGAGTCCGTGCGGGAGGCGACACCTTCAAGGCGCTCGGCGGCGGGGCTGAAGATCATGCGGCGAAGATCGGCGCATGACCCGTTGACACCAAGTGCGAGGCGGTGCTATATGGCAGGCGGGAATGAGGGCTGGGGGGAAGCATAGCTAACGGAGGCTGCTATGGGCGCGAGTTTACGCGACCGGGTGGCGATAGTGGGGGCTGGGTGCACGCCCCACCGCCAGTGGTGGGACAAGAGCGGCGATGACCTGCTGGTAGAGGCTTGCTGGGAGGCCTTCGAGGACGCAGGCATCGGCCCCAAGGACATCCAGGCGGCCTGGCTGGGCGGCGGCATCACCGGGCAGACTCTAGCCCACGCGCTCCAGCTCGACTTCATCCCCGTGACCAAGGTCGATAACTGGTGCGCCACGGGCGGCGACGTCATCCGCAACGCCGCTATGGCGGTGGCGGGTGGCTTCTACGACATCGTGCTGGCGACCGGCTTCAGCAAGAGCGACAGCCTCGCCTTGCGTGGGAACATCTGGCAAGGGGGTTCCTCCGGCACCTGGCTACACGGCCAGAACGTGACCTTCGCCGGGCCGGCGGGAGGCACCTTTGCCACCTTCGTGCCCCGCTACATGCACCACTACGGCGTGAGCTACGAAGACGCCAAGCGAGGCCTGGGCGCCATCGCCGTCAAGAACTATGCCAATGGCGCCCTGAACCCTAAAGCCTTCCTACGCAAGGCCGTCACCATGGAGGAGTATCTCAACGCACCCATGCTGACTTGGCCGCTGAGCCTCCACGATACCTGCTCGATGCCCGACGGCGCCGCGGCCCTGATCCTGACCACGCCGGAAATCGCCCGGAAGCTCAGGCCGGACTACGTGCTGCTGAAGGGCCTGGGCATGACCGTCGGCACCAAGCAGGGGCAGCTCGACACGGGCTACGACTGGGTGCATTTCCCCGAGGCAGTGCTGGCGGGGCGCCAGGCCTATGAGATGGCCGGCATAAAGACCCCTCTTAAGGAACTGGACCTGGCCTGCGTCCACGATGCTTTCACTGTAGTGGAGCTGGTCATCTACGAGGACCTGGGCTGGGCGCCTCGGGGCCAGGGCTATAAGTACGTCCAGGAAGGGGTCTTTGACCGGGTCGAGGGGGAGCTGGCCGTGAATCCCAACGGCGGGCTTAAGTCCTTCGGCCATGGCGGCGGCGGCTCCGGCATCCACAAGGCCTACGAGGTCTACAAGCAGCTGCAGGGAAAGGCGGGCGAACGACAGGTCAAGAACGCCTCCCTGGGCCTTAGCCACGACCAGGGCGGCTATCCGGGCACCTACACCGTGGTGATCGATATCTGGGGCACCCGGGACTAGGCCCTCCCCCGTGGGGTGGATCGCAGTCGGCCTACGGAGAGAGGCCACGTTACTACCGGAAGGGCGATAGCAGGAGGGGAGTCAAGGCCATGCTGCAGAGGGTTCGTGCGCGAATTTCGTCACTGGCGGTGGGAGTCTTGGCAATGACGCTAGTAGGAGCGGCGTGTGGCGGAGGCGGGGCGGCGGCGCCGACGGCCACGCGAGCGCCAGCGGCACCTACCGCGACCCTGGCACCTTCGGCTGCGGCCACGCTGGCGCCAGCTAAGCCTAAACCCCAGGGGAGGGCGGTGGTCGCCGTCGGCGACCTAGGGGGACACACGGTTGACTACCACCACTTCATCAGTGGCAATCAGCTCGCCATCAGCCGGGCCATCACTGATGGGCTGGCCTTTGCCGACAACGGATGCACTTGCTTCTCGCCGGACCTGGCCCAGTCCTGGAAATCCTCTGAGGATGGCCTGACCTGGGACATCACCCTCCGGAAGGGCGTGAAGGCCCATGACGGGAGCGAGCTTACCTCCGATGATGTGGTCTTCAGCATAAACCGCATCATGGATCCGGCTGTGGGCCACGTCTACCAAGGACGCTTTGCTCTGACCCTGGGCAAGGTCCTAGCGGTGGAGCCGCAGCTGGTCCGCTTTCAGATGAAGGGGCCCTGGCCCGCGTTCCAGTACGACTTGGACCGCCACATGTTCATCATGCCCAAGAAGTATTTCGAGACCGTCGGCATCGACGAGTTCAAGAAGAAGCCCATCGGTTACGGCCCCTTCAAGCTCACGGCAAACGTCATCGGGGAGCGGGTGGAGTTCGAGGCCTTCGAGGACCACTTCATGAGGGTGCCCACCATCAAGAACCTCACTATCAGATTGATGCCCGAGGTGACTACCCGCGTGGCGGCCCTCAAGACTGGTGAGGTGGACGTGACCGCCGTCAGCGGAGCCGCCCTGACCGACGTCCAGCAGACGCCCAACCTACGGTTGGTGTTGACCAACCAGACCTCGGGTGTGGACCTTCAGTTCAATATGGCCTACACCACGGAGCAGACCCCCTTCAATGACGTGAAGGTCCGAAAGGCGGTGGCCCTGTCCCTGGACCGGCAGGGCTACGTGAAGGTGATATACAACGATCTAGCCCGAGTGCCACCGGTAGCCACCTTCATGGATTACACCTTTGGCACCGACAAGACGCTCCAGCCCTACCCCTATGACACCGAGCAGGCTAAGAAGTTGCTGGCCGAGGCGGGCTTCCCGAACGGCTTCAGCACCCAACTCTTCACCACAGTAAGCGGCGCGACCCTTGCCCAGGCGATCGCGAGCGGCCTGAGCAAGGTCTCCCTCAAGGTGGAGGTCGTCCCCGTCGAGGACAGCCAGTACGCCGCCCAGATGCGTGGGAAGAGCGGCCTCAAGCCCGGCCTGTACATCCAGAGCTATCCCGCCTACTTCGATGTCTCAGTCGCGGTCGATGGTATGTATAGGTTTGGCTCCGGTTTTGGCCTGATCAAGGACTCGGAGATTGATGACTTGCAGGCCAAGCAAGCGCTGGAAGGCAACGCAGCCAAGCGGGAGGCGTTGCTGAAGCAAATGGTGCGCCGCGTGTACGACAACTATTACAAGATCGGGCTCGCCTTTGTGGACAGTGCGATCGCCGTGGGTCCCCGGGTCAAGGACTGGAGGACCCGGCCCTTCGAGGGCACCGCCGCGAATTTCGAAATACTACGGCTGAACTGATCGGAGCGGTTCCGTCAGCCTAGCCGACAAGGCCGAGGGCAGCCCAAAAGAGAGAGGGAAATCGACTCGTAGCCAAGGAGAGGGAAGGCCCCGGCGCGCAGACCGACAACCGGCCCACCTGACCGGCAAGGTAGGTCGTGCTGCCCGCCCTAGCTGCATGAGAGAGTAGCCACCACCGATGGGCGTGTAGACGTCGACAGAGCTTTGCCCTGCTAACGTAAGCGCCGCCTGCTGCCGCAGGAGCCCCGTCTTGATATTCTGATCTCAAACGCGGGGTTGTATTGTCTAGTGAAGGAAGGGGGCGCCCGCTACTTGATCATGCCCATGTCCATGGCTATGCGAACAGCCTCAGTCCTGCTCTGGACGTTAAGTTTTCCCATGATGCTGCTGACGTGCGCCTCCACAGTGCGCGCGGAGATCGACAGGCGCTCGGCTATGTCCGCGTTCCGGAGCCCCTGGTGGATAAGTTCGACGATCTCCAACTCGCGCATCGTGAGCTTGCCCAGGGGCGCCTCTTTCGCCGCGGGTGGCTCGACCGAGTAGCTGCGCATCACCTTCATCGCTATGCGGGGTGGGAGCACAGCCCCGCCGCCTGCGATCTCCCTGATGGCATGCACCAGCTCGTCCTGGGGAGAGTCTTTGAGTAGGTACCCCTCGACTCCCACTCGCGCTGCCGCTCTAACATACTGGTCGAAGTCGTACCCGGTGAGCATGAGGATCTTCAGACTGGGGCATTCCTGTCTAAGCAGCCGGGCTAGCTCTATCCCCGACATGTCTGGCAAGCGCACGTCCAGAACGACGAGGGACGGCTTGGTGGTTCGCACCCGATCGAGCGCCTCCGCCGCCGAGGCGGCTTCTCCAACTACCTCGATGTCCGCCTCGCTCGCCAGACGAGATCTGATGCCCTCCCGGAACATACGGTGGTCGTCTACGATTAGGACTTTCAGTGGCGGTGTCATCCTGTGAGCCTCGCGGTACCCTTGAGTTTCGTCTGTGGCTGCCCTAGGGGAACGGTCGCCGTGATGATGGTCCCAAACCCAGGTGCAGCCTGAAGCTCGAAGTAACCATTGAGCTGCGCGATCCTCTCTTGCATACCCGACAGGCCAAACCCACCTTTGCGACCGATCGCTGAGAAGCCGACTCCATCATCAGATACACGCAGCACCAGATTGCCGCCGTCTTTCGTAACCGCCACATCCAAGGTACTGCAGCCAGAGTGCTTCGCGGCGTTGTTCGCAGCTTCTTGAGTAACACGGAACAGCGCCAACTCTACGTCCGGAGGGAATCTCTCTTCCTCAAGGATATTGTGCAGTGTCAAGCGCATGCTAATCCCCGAACGCTCGGCGACGCCATCCAGAAGCCATTCAAGGGCCGGCGCCAAACCCAGGTCATCCAGGACCGCTGGCCGCAGGCGGGAGCAGATCTCGCGCAAATCATAGACCAGCTGGTTGGCCAAGCTGCGGGCGTCACTAGACTCATTCGACGTCCTGGCAAGCAACAAGGCCTTCTGTAGGGGGCCATCGTGCAGGTCGCCCGCGACCCGGGCGCGCTCCTTCTCCTCGGCCCCGAGCAAGAGCTGGTTGAGCTCACGCAGCTCTTCAGCCAGTTGGGCCTCGGATATGGCCAGTGTTACCAAGGGGATGATGGTCTCGACGAATCGCTTCTGTTCCTCTGAGAAGACCTCCCCCGATCCCTTGGGGCCCAGCAGGATGTAGCCCAGGTACTGCTTGGAGAAGGCCAGGTTAGCCACCAGGAACGAATCGGCTTCCCAGGTCAAGTTGGCCAATTCTTGCTGCTCTAGGGCGGCTATGTAAGGCTGAAGATGGGGGTAGATGCGGTTGAGCACCTCCTCCGCCCGCGCACCTGCCATCGCCGCCAGCTTGCTGGCGGTCGCGTCTTCCCCCAGGAATAGCAGGGCGGACTCCACGTTCAGCGCTCCGGCAAGGCGAATAGCCAGGCCCCTGGCCACATCTGAACTCCTGCCTGCAGCGAGGATGTCTTCATGCACGAACTTCATCAGAGTGCGGTAGTCGGGCACGTCCCGGTACAAGAACTTGTCTGCAAGGAGCTGCGCTCCACGACGCAAGGGGAGAAAGGCGACTACACCGGCGGTCAAGAGAATGGCCAGTACCCAGGGAGAGTGATGGTAGCTCTGGGACGGGTGCTCAAGATTGGCCACGACGGCAAGGACTAACGTAACTGCTGTCAGCAGGAGCAGCGTGACGATACCGTAGACCATTCCTCTGTGGACGAGCCTGCGTATCCCCAGCAATTGGCGCTGGAGTAGCGCGTAGGCGAAAGCGGCTGGCATCAGCCCGATAGCCAGGATTGTGATGTGGGCTGGCACCGATTGCAGGCCGACCGCCTCCGGCACCAGCGTCAAAGCTACGAACGGCAGAGCGCCGCACGCCGTGCCTGCGAGGGCGATGGCGGCCTGTTGCCTGGCGATTACGGAGCGCCGCCGAGCGACCTCCAAGGCCAGCAAGGCGATCCCGCCTATTATGGACAGAGACAGATAGAGGTGCACCACAGGGCGCAGCCAGAGGTACAGGCCAGGGGCGAGCAGGATTGACGCTACATATCCCAGGGCGAGGATCGAACCTACAAAAGCCGAGACGGCCAGCGTCCATCGCTGCGCCGATGCCGGCGCCACAGCCGTCAACGTCGCCACAAAGGGAAGAAACGTCGTAGCGGTCCCAAGCAAGGCCAGAATCTGCAGAATCAGGGCCCACTCGTCACCGATTCCGCCGGCGCTGGGCCCCACGGCAAGGGACAGCGCCGAAAACCATGCGAAGGCCGCGAACAGCCTGGCAGCGCCCAGGTCTGGCCGCCGCAGTATGACTGCACTGCCGAGCAGGGCGAACACCGCGCCGACGGTCCACAGGGAAAACTTCAAGGGGCTGCCGGCGATGGGCCTTAACGTTACCTGGACATGGACCCTTTCTCCAGTGGCGGCCCTCAGCTCAGCCTCACGGACAGCCACCTTGG
>JACQUI010000207.1 GCA_016210395.1 Chloroflexota bacterium
AGGTGTTGGTGAGGGGTGCGGCTCCTCTACCACAGCAGTGGGGCTTGGGCTATTCGTTGGCGTGGGTAAAGCGGTTGGCGTCGCTACCACACCAGTAGGGCTAGGGCTATGCGCTGGCGAGGGTGAAGGGACTGGCGTCTCCACCACAGCAGTAGGGCCGGGGCTATGCGCTGGCGAGGCTAAAGGGACTGGCGTCTCCACCACAGCAGTAGGGCTGGGGCTATGCGCTGGCGAGGCTGAAGGGACTGGCGTCTCCACCACAGCAGTAGGGCCGGGCGATGAAGCCCCGCTACATGCGGCCAGGGCCAAGGAGAGGGCCAGGACACCAAAGGGCAGGAGCTTTCCCGGTGACTGCATGGGCGAAGCCTTCAAGAAGATGGCATACGCATCATACCCGAAAGCCGCTCGACGCGTCGCTTTCGGGGCAGCTGTGTGGCGGCTGAGCGACGGTGATCCTGGCCAAGCGTCGGTGCGGGCAAGAAGGCCGCCGCCGCCGCCTGCTTGCGGGGTGACAGCCAGCCCGAGGTCCTTTCCAGTGCGATTCTCAACGACGACGCGAATCTCAATCTCACTGGATTCAACACCTCTGTCAACCGAGGTCACGCTCAGGAACAACCCCTGTAGCCCAAAGGTCACATCGTTCTTTTCCACAGTGGCGACGGGCTCAGCCATTTCCAGGGCCAGGCTAGCGAAATCGCCCAGAGGTTCGGCCACTCGCCAACCCTCCGGCCCTTTCTCTACGCGTATGTCCCGGGCAAGGGAACGCCCGCTCTTGGGTATCGTCACTATTTGGAACTCGACGGCGTCTTGGGATTCCCCTACGCGCTTCGCGACCCTGAACTCAGCTACCTGCTCGACGCCGCCTCGGAGGGCTCTTCTTTCGTCGGCGTTGCCGGCAAGGATGGCCTGATAGTAGCGGTTGACGACCTCTTCAGGGCCGGGTCCGGTGAGTGCGCTACATGCGGCCAGGGGAAGGAAGATGGCCAGGACAGTCAGGGGCAGTGTGGCAAATGCGTCGGAAAGGAACGGGCTGGCCCTTGATCCAGCGGCCAGCCCGTTCCTTTGACTCGATGTGGCACCTATCGTTCTAGCAAGCCCCTAAGCTCGTTGAGCAATTCAGCAGCATCGCGCTCGGGTAGAGCCTTGGAGGATGCCTTGAAAGCACCCTCAGGCTTAGCTCTGGTGCCAACAAGCGCATACCGATATGGCTCCATAGCCTGACTGTAGTGACTCCGGTTTTCCCTCTTTTGCAAGAAAAAGAGGTATCGCACTCCAGGTTGAAGAACCATGCTATCAGGTCCGGGGCCCTTTCTTCCTGGGTTTGCTCGACTTTCCTGGCTTTTACGAGCAAGGTTCAGGTAATTCTCGACCTGGAGAATATCTATGCTGGTAGGCCCGCTGCCCTTCAGGTACTCATCCACCTCGATCTGGTAAAGCTGCCCGACCCCGAAGATGTCCAGATGTGGCAGTGAGGGATTGGCAGGGTCGCGGGCAGTATTCACGATTCCGCCCAAGCTCTTAACCGTCCCAATAAGAATCACCTGGGCTGAATGTGCCTGTTCACCTAGCGACTTAGCCACATCGTAGTCCGAATGCCATACCCATCCGGGACTGCCAATCACGACAGATTGCTGGGGAGCGCCTTTTAGACTTCGCGTTACTCCGAACGCCCCACCAGCACCCACCAAAAGGACGAGCATCCCTAGTACGACTGACCACAGTTTCCATTTCATTGTGATGCTGCTCCCTTTCATTGATTTCTCGATTCCTTTCGGCGCTAGTGCGAATGGTTATGAATTGAATTCACACCGTTGATATCGTCAGTCTGAGCAACGTATATTGAGCTTCGATCGCGGTTCTGGTCCATTATGGCATTGTAACCGGGCGAATTGTTCTCCCATAGGCCAAGCAGATGGCCCAACTCGTGGTTGGCCACGCTCCGGCGCTCGGTTGCACTAAAATAGAGGGTCGTGTATACATTGTTCAGAAGGAACCAATCGGTATAATGGTGCGGGGATGAAGACACACAGGGATTGTCGTCGAACGCAAATGCGCCGTACCAACTCCCATTTTCTTCATCCCAAATACTATTGATTGTGTTTGGTTCAGAGGGGAACCCATAGATGTTCACAGTTTTTGTTGTGTTGGCGGAATTCCAGTCTGACATTGCTGTTTCCCATGCTATCCGCCAAGCAGTCCCAGGGGTTTGGAGGTTCGTTCCCCAATCGTACCATGCGATTATCTGGGTCGTCCAAACATCTGGAACGTGACATCCCGATTGTGTATAGGCATGGGCAGACCGGTAAGGCAGCAGGGATCCCAATGATCCCCCCATGACTGCACCAATCGCAACGAGAATGACACCAAGCTTCGCCCTCCGGAGACTGAGCGCAAACAGGGCCGCAGTCGCCTTTTTCATAATCTCTCCCTCCTCTTTTGCTTTGTTCCGGCAATCAACGATAACCTAGTTGTGAAGCTAATCTACCACCCCCTACGTACCCTGTATATGCTACATGTGTAGCGGTTCCAAGTACCCATGCGAATGGTGCATACGCATCAAAGGCTACGTGTCACGCGCGGCGTCTTTGAGCAACTGCGCCAACAGATCGGTCCTGTAGCGAACCCCATACTTCTCCAGCACGTTGCTCACGTGCCTTCGCGCGGTATGCCGGCTGATGCCCAGCCTCGCCCCTATCTCCTTGTTGCTCAGGCCTTGCAGGAGCAGCGCCAGCACCTGCTTCACGCCCGGTCAGACGCGGTCTGCCATTGTTAGTGTCCTTCATCTGCGGTGTCCTTTCCTCTGGCACGGCAAACACATCGCCCCCCCCCCCGCGCGTGTGCAGGAGGAGGGCATACGGGCAAAAGGGCAAACCGGCAAGGGGCGTCGCTGCCAGACCTCATGCCGCGCCGGCGGGCTGGGGTCAGCTACGGGACGGCTCGCCCTCGCCTCCTTCGATGTGCACTCCCTGGACGCGGGAGGCGAAATGGGCCCTGCGGATGCGTTCGAGCTTGCGCAGAATCCCGGCTACGTCGTCGCGGACGGCGTCGCGGCTGTGGCCCAGGCGCCGGGCGATCTCGTCGGTTGTCAGCCCTTCGCTCATGAGGACCAGGACGCGCAGCTCCAGCGCAGTGAGCCACGCCGCTTCATCTTGCGATTTCGTCATGCTGTTGCTCCTTCGTGCATGGGGGATACGGACAGACGGACATGAGGGCATACGGACATACTGCAAACAGGCGTGCGGGCATACGGGCGTTCGACCCTTGGGCAGGGCGTGAGGCAGAGCATTGGGGCAAGCGCCGGGCCCTGTCAGCGGGCGGCGGCGCCTCCTCGCTCCTTCGCCGTCTCTGCCCCGTTCCCGCATGCTTCGCCTCTGCTTCCTTGGCAGTCACCGGCAGGCGGGTCTTCCGCGAACCACCCTTCCAGCAGCTTCAGCAGATCGGTGGGGCTGTAGGGCTTGGTGAGGAACCCATCGGCGCCGGCGGAAAGGCCCTGGGCCTTGTCCCGGTCCTGGGTCATGCCCGTGAGCAGGAGGACCCTGGCATGGGCCGTGTCCGGGTTGCTCCGGATGGCCTTGCACACCTCGAAGCCGTCCATGCCTGGGAGCAGCACGTCGAGCAGGACGATGGCCGGCTTCTCTCTGGCGGCGATTTCCACGGCGGCAGGCCCGTCCTGCGCTGTGAGGATGTGGTACCGCTCGTTGCTGGCGAACAGCGCCTGTAGAAGGAAGAGGTTGCCCTCGTCGTCGTCAACAATCAGCACTTTTGTTTGCATGGAATACCCTCGCGTGAACTAGTCCTCTGGCAGGCGGCTCCCGTGCGCGGCGCTCAAAGAGGGCCGCAGTTGCCCCTTCACTTCCGAAGCCACCCTCCGGTAGGCAGCCATGATCTGCGCAGGAGACTTGACCTCCTTCGGCAGCGCGATGACCGCGACTGCAACGGCAGGCGCGATGATCATGGCATGGAAGCAGAGGGCCGCCGCCAGCGCCTGCGCCGGCCCTATCCCCACCATCCCGGCCAGATAGACGAATGTCAGCTCGAAGGTACCCAGGGCAGCCGGCAGCCCGGGCAGCGCGCCGGCGATGACCATGCCGGCGACGCCGATGCTCACGCCGGCCACGATGGGAAGCGGCGCGCCCATGCTTTGCGATGCGGCCCACGCCCCGAGCCCGATGCAGACCCAGCTCATGAAGGTGAGCAGCGTCGCCAGGCCCAACCTTGCGGATGCCCCGCTCCTCTTCCCAACAACGCCGGCCGGGCCGGCCATCCGGGCGCCGCGCCCGCCAAAGCCAAGTCTTCCCATGAACACGATGCCGGTCCAGGCCAGGATGTTCCAGCCCATGGCGGGGAGGACGACCAGCAGCGCCGGCCAGAGGCTCCGCACTGTCAGAAATCCAGCCAGCAGCAGCGCCGAGTTCACCAGGACATCCATGAGGCGTTTGGCGGACAGCGACCCGAAGGCAGTGGCGAAGGGGACACGGTCGCGTTCACCGAGCATGAAGAGCTGGACGGGGATGCTGAGGATGCGCAGCGGGCTGAGCGTGTCTGCGCCCAGGCCGGTGTTCTGCACAACGTACAGCCGCCTGGCCGATACGCCCTGGCCATGCAACAGCAGCTTCCAGCGCACCGCGCCCGCAAAGCTGCCCGCGGCGCACAGGAGCAGGCCGGCCGCCAGGCCGGGTTTCGATGCGCCGGAGAGGTACACCAGCGTGTCGCGCCAGTCCACGGCGTGCAGCAACCACCACACCGCCGCGGCCCCCAGCAAGACGCCGACTCCCGCCCTTATCAGGAGCGGGAGATGCTTCCCTTGTGATACTGTTGGTCTAGACACAGTCATGCCTGCTCCTCAGCAGGCGCCCTCGCGGCAGGCGTCGGCTTCCCTCTCGCTTTCTGCGGGGGCTTTCCGAATCTGTGGGCCTCCAACCGGTCGAGCTCCTGGTCAAGGCGTTCGAAGGCAGCCAGAAGCAAAACGCCGTCCTGCGCGGTGCGCACCTGGGCAAGAGCCAGGGCAGAGACGATGCAGGCTTGGTCGTACAGCGCGGCGAACGGGTCGGGAGCCGCTAGCACGATCTGTCGAGGGTCCAGGGGGCTCCAGGGCCCGGCGGGCAGGACGCGCTCCCAGCGGGAATAGGGGAGCCATGCGTCGGCGAACCGCCACCTGTGGGACAGAAGCCATGACCGCTCCCGGGCAAACGCCTGCTCCGCCGTCTGTTCTTCCTCAATCCCGCCTGCCGTCAGGTGCGCGCTCACGGCGTCGGTGAGCGCTTGCCAGTGGCTGCGCCACACTCGCAAGAAGCTCGCTTCCTGCTGCCGGCGGACCGACTCTTGGACCTTGAACGCGAGGGCGCCGGCGCCTTTGCGAAGAGCGCCCGGACGGGGAGCTTGGCCACGGCGGCGTGACCCTGCCTGCTGCCCCGAGGCAGGTCGCGCTACGCTCCAGAGCGCCGTCGCGACGAGCAGCCCCAGGCCGCCGAGGATGACAGCGTCGCCCACGGAGTAGAGGAGACGTCTGGGGAAGCGGGTGGGCAGCCTGTCGGAGAGGAAGTAGAACCGGGTGTGCTCCGGCGCCAGGAGGACGTTCTTGGCCCCGAACCTGGCGCCTTCCACAAGGCCGGGATGCGCGCCCGGCAACTCCAGGCTGAAGGCGGCAGCGGGCGACATGGGCATAAGGCCGCCGTTGGCGTAGACGGCTGTGAGGTTCAGCAGGAGGCCGAGCCCGACAACCAGGAACCCTATCTGCCGCCTATTCAGAAAAACGACTGCAAGAAGCAAGATGTGCGAAAGCCCAAGAACGAGGCGCGCCGCTAGTCCGCTATCAATCTCTTTCACTACAAAGAACTGCAAGGCAAATGCAGCCAGCGCCAGCCAGATGGCTCGCGGCTGCAGAGAAGCCAAGGGAGTTGCTTTGGGTAATATCACCGGCGGGTCCTCATGGGTATGCGTGTCATGTATGAGACCGAGTGCCTGCGAAAGACATGCTTTCGCAGGCACTCCTCAGCGTTACAGGACTAGTCGTCTCCACTTCCACCTGGCGCCACAGCGGCGGCGATCAACGCAACGATGCCCAGGACGATGAAGGCCACGCGAGCGGTCTTGCTGGATACGAGCTTCCGGATGCCTTTCATGGGTGCCTCCTTTGGGGTTTTGCTCTCCACTGCACTAGTCGTCTCCGCCTCCACCTGGCGCTACAGCGGCAGCGATCAACGCAACGATGCCCAGGATGGTGAAGGCCACGCGAGCGGTCTTGCTGGATACGAACTTCCGGATGCCTTTCATGGGCGCCTCCTTTGGGGTTTGCTCTCCCCTGTACTAGTCGTCCCCACCAGTACCAGGCGCCACAGCGGCGGCGATCAACGCAACGATGCCCAGGATGATGAAGGCCACGCGAACGGTCTTGCTGGATACGAACTTCCGGATGCCTTTCATGAGTGCCTCCTTTTTGGGTTTACTCTCCACTGCAGACTGTGGCCCATAGTGTAGGAGGCGGCCCCTTACAAAAGCCTTACAAAGCTAAATCCAACGAAAAAGCCCGCCTCAAATCTGGCGGGCTTACGAGTTTCGTCGCAATATTCAGAACATCAGTATCAACTTTTGGCTTTTCTCCGCGCCTCCTGGAGCAGGCCCTGGAGGGCCGGGGAAGGCTCGCGGTCAAAGGTGTCCTCACCCAGGTAGTCCTCATAGACCTTGATGGCGGACATGGCGTCGCCGCCGGCAATGTGGCAGCGCATGATCTCCACAGTCACCTCTTCCTCAAGCTCGTCGTACCTGGCGGCTTGTTCCAGGAAGTGAAGGGCGCGGCCGAAGTCCTTTTGCCCCGTATAGAAGCCAGCCAGGCTGGACAAGGCGCCCACATGGGCCGTGTCCACCTTTTTCCTGATGGTCTCCGTCCACTCGGAGTAGAAGTCGTCCAGGACGGCGCCATTGCAGAGTTTCAGGGCCTCCTCCAAGGCATCCGCACGCTGCCTTGTCCCCTTGGGCAACTCCCCAGCTTTCCTCACTCTCTCAAAGAACTCGTTGAGGTCAAACCAGATACTGAGGTCCGGATTGATAAAATACCCAGCGTCTCCTGATAGCACAGTCGTGGGGTGAACAGCGTTCCGCACACGGAACAAGCTGATATGAAAGTTGTTGCCCGCCGCATCAGCGTCGAGGTCCGGCCAGAGGTCAGCAAGCAACTTCTCCCTATTCACCGGCCGCTCATTGGCCAGTAAATAGAAGAACAGTTCCTTGGCCTTCTGGCTCTGCCACACGTCAGAAGGCACCATCTTATCGCCCACATAAACACGGCTCGTTCCGAGGGCGTACGCCTTGAGGTCCACTGCAAACCTTCCCCGGGCCAGCGCAGGCGGAGTGATTGTCCGGCCATCTGGCGTTTCCGTAGAGAACATCCTGAAAAACCCATCGCAAATGTCACAGGTTGCCGCCCACGTGAAGAGAGCAGGCGACCTTTGCGCTTCTGCGCGCAAGAATCCAGAGTACCCAAGTGTGTCGCATTTCCGCCACAGGTCTTCAAGAGACGCCCTCGTCTTTTTGAGGTCCTTGGCAAGGAACGCGACTTCCGCCTTGTACAGCGTCAATAAGGCCGAGGCATGGGCGTTTTCGCTCTCTCGCAGGAGACTCTCAGCATCTCCAAGATGACTTGTCGCGACCTCGATGCTATTGCGTGAGGCCTCCAGCAGCGAGAGGTACATCGAGGCCAGCGCTGACTCGTAGAGTTGATGTTGCGATTCGGCAAGTTTCTTTGCTTGTTGGAGCAACAACTCCGCCCGATTCAGCTCACCCCTCAGCCGGTAGGTGTCTCCCATCAAGGCGGTGGCATAAGAGATGAGGTTTGCCTCCGAAACTCGACTGGCCAGGTTGAGGCCGCGTTCGTACCAGTCAATGGCCTCTCCAGGGTTTCCTCTGTCGCGTTCCAGGTCAGCGATGCTCACCGCCACGACGGCTTCAACACGAGCGAAGCCGCTTTCCGTCGCACAGACGTTGGCTTCTTCCAGCATCCTACGGGCCGCTTCAAGTTCGCCATGCCTGTACCACAGCAGCGCGAGGTTGTTGAGGCTGACAGCCAGCTCTCCTTTGTTTCCCAGCCGTCGCCATAACTGGATAGCTTTTTCCAGGTTGGCTTGCGCGCCCCCTACTTTGCCGAGCTCGACATATGCCCAGCCAAGTGCCGCGCACAATTGTGCGCTTTCGTACTCATCTGGGACCTTGGGCAGCAAGAGCGCAGCTTCGGCCAGGTATTTCTCTGCTTGGGCATAGCGGCCTCGGAACAAATGAATAAGCGCGCGCTGGCGGAGGGCATGCATCAACTCAGTTTCCGCCCCAGGCAGGTTTTCAAGAACCTTGACGGCCGCCGTGGCGTCGGCTTCCGCTTCAGGCTCGTAGCCCAGGAGGCGCAGGGCGGCGCTGCGGGCCACCAGCACCCTGGCCCTTACTCTGGCATCGTTCTTGCCGGCGGCGAGCTCGACCGCCCGGTTGAAGTAGCCGATGGCGCGCTCCTTTTCGCCCATGCGCGTGGCCAGCCTTCCGCGGAGCACCAGAAGCTCCGGACGCTCGTCCTGCACCCATGAGGGGAGCTTTGCCAGCCAGCTTTCCAGCGCCTTCCACTTGCCGGCGCGTATGAAGCTATCGCCTTGCCCCAGGAGCAGCGCAGCCATCTCGTCATGGGCGTCGGCCTTCAACAGCAGATCGAGGGCATGGTCAATCTCGCCCTGGCGCGCCAGGAACGACGAGGCCTTCTTTGCCGTGTTCTGGTAGAGGACCGGGGACTCCAACCGGAACTGGCTTTCCAGCGCCTCGCGGATGAGGTCGTGCCACTTGTAGACTGCCGACGGCGTACCGATCCTGAGCAGGAAACCGGTCCTTCGATATGCCTCCTGCAGGATAGCCTCGCTATGGCTGGTCCCCATGAACTCATTGCACAGGTCAGGGCGCAGGTTTGGGAGAACACTGGTCATCTTGAGGAATGTACGCTGCGACTTATGGAACCCTGCCAGGACAGACTCGGCAAAGTAGTGCAAGGGGGCCCCGGCGTTGCTGAGCGCAACAGCCTCTTGCCCTGGGTTGCTCTCCAGGGCAAGGACCCCGCCCATCCAACCCTGCGTCTTCTCGCGGATGCGCCGCGCCTCCTCCTGCGCAACCTCTGCCCCCCGCAGGGCCTGCAGCGCGTCGCGCGTCTCATCTTCGGTCAAGCAGAGATCCTGAGAAGTGAGAAGCGCCGCCTGGCGGTAGGCCAGCAGCCTATCGAGGCAGGGAAGCGGAGGAGGGTTCCTGGAGCCAATGACCAGCGCGCATTTCTGCGGAAGATGCGTCACCAGGGCATCAACGGCGGCCAGGAGCTGCGGATCGTTGCCGACGTGATGGAAGTCGTCCCAGAGCAAGACTGCGCCGCCGGGCCGTTCTTCCAGCCAGTTAACCAGCCGCACGATGCGCGTATTGACGGCTTCAGGAGTGGAATCTGCGTCTTGGGCGGCCACGGACCCACTTGCGTAGCCCTTGCCTAGGGAAGTCTCCACCCTCTGGATGAACGCTCCCGCATCGGCATCTCCAGGTTCAGCCGTATACCAGAAGACGGGGCGGTCACATTCCGCAGCGAACTGGGCCAGAAGGGTAGTCTTTCCATACGCGGCAGGCGCGGCGACGATCACCAAACGCTCCTCCGCGGCCCTGCGCAGCCTATCAATCAGGCGCGGCCGGGAGATGTGATCAGTCCTGGACCGGGGGGCGCAGAAACTGGTCAGAAACTGAGTATCCATTGTGGCCCCTAATCTACCACACAACCAGGAGTACAGCAATCGGGTTACGTACGTAGGTCAAGGAGCGTCTACGGTTTCTCATTACTGCTTTCTCTGTGATGCCCGTAGCGGACAAAGGTACCATTCTCTAGGGTGCTAGCACCTGCCACCCCGCAGCAAACACCCGTGGAAACTACGCACTACTCCTACTCGGGATGGTGGGGCACTACCCTCTTGCCCACGGCGGCGCTCCTGTAGTGTGAATGGTGACAGACGAACGCAAGGAGGGCGCCGCTGGACAAGGCAACAATCGGGACAATAGGCACGGGCTAACCTTACCAAAGCAAGCAAAGGAGGAAACACATGGAAACCAAAATGGCAAAGGCATGGGCCAGGGTTCGACAGGTCCTCAGCGAGGAAAAAGGCATCACCGGCCTGGAGACGGCAATCGTCTTGATCGCATTCGTGGTCGTCTCCTCGGTGTTCGCCTTCGCAGCGCTCTCCACAGGCCTCTTCTCCAGCGACCAGGCCAAGGAGACCATCAATGCGGGCCTGAAGGAAGCCCAGGGCACCATTGAAGTCAAGGGCGTGGTCATCGGCCACTACGATGACACCAACGTGGACGAGGTCAGGTTCCAGGTGTCCAACGCCGCCGGCGGCGACCCTGTGAACCTGAACCAGGGCGACACCGTGATCCGCTACATTGACTCCAACGAGACGGTAATGTTCGACGGCTCCAGCGCTACCTACACCTTCACGCTGGACCCGCTGGGCAACGCCGACAGCGACGACATGCTGGAGCCGGGCGAGACCATCGAGATCTCGCTGACGACACTGGACACCGCCCTGTCCAGCACGCCGGCCGAGGGTGATTCCTTCACCCTGCAGATCATTCCGCCTGCGGGCGCCACGGTGAATATCACCAGGACCCTGCCTGCGGCGCTTGAAACGGTCATGGACCTCGGCTAAGGGAAAGGGTGGATATGCGGCCTGGCACAGCACGCCCTCCGCTGGCCAGGCCCCACCCTCCGCACCTTCTGTAGATACGTCAAGAGAGAGCAGCGACGAAGGGTGGGGCCCCCGCAAGGGGGCCCCACGCCGCAACAGGCGGACCGCCGGCAGCGGCGACAGGGGAGCAAGCCATGGCCATTGATCAGCGCGTCGATGAAATGGAAAAGGACGTTAAGATCCTCAAGGGAGAGATCAAACAAGTCCTGCTGGACTTGCGCAGCATCGTGATGGAGCAGCGCAGCCCGCTGAATCGCAACAACGCCCGGGCTAGGCAACCCATGGAGCCTGCAGCGGCAGCCGTCACAGCTCAGCCTCAGGCCCCCAAGGCCGAAGAGGCGCCTGCAAAACAGCCGGCCCCTCAGCCAGCCCCCGTTGCTCCAGCGCCTCAACCAGCAGCAATTCAGCCACAACCCAACGCCCAGCCAGGCCCTGGAGGGCCAGGCGCGGGCTGGGGTCCGGGGCCAGGACCTGGCATGTTGCAGGCCCCCACCCAGCGGCAACAGGGATTCCAGCAAGCGGCCGGTATGGAACAGCAGATGGCCGCTCAGAGGTCTCCTGAAAGGGGGGAAGCAGGCCAAGGAAGAGAGCCGAAAGAGTCCCAGAGTTCCGATCAGCGGAAAGGCGGTGAGCGAACTATGTCCTACGCAGAGCAGAGCAGCCGGTCCCAGGGCTCTGGGGACTATCGCCCCAGGCGGGAAGAGGCCAGGCCGGCCGGCGGCCCCGGGGATTCCCAACACCGCTATGCCATGCGCCCAGGAACGGATATGGAAGAGGAAGCAGACGAGCGGCCAGGGGCTTCTGACAACGGTCAGCGTCCAGTGGCCGACACCAACCTGGTCTGCAGCCTCATCTACTGGGCATCCATTGCCAGGCGCGATATTGGGAAGGCCCGCGTCCGGTGGCTCATCAATCTGTACGTCATGTCCAGCCGTCTCTCTCCAGGGGCGGTCCAACTGCTGAGCTACGTTGCAGAGGAGCCTGACCTTGAGGTCCCGGAGGACGACGCCGCGCCGGTCCATACGAACGGCGCCTACCCGAGCAGCGCCAAGGACTCTCCGGTGAACGTATCCCTCCGGTTGGTAGAGCTGTTCCAGCAGCTCCACGGCATCCTTTGCGGCGACAGCCTGCCGGCGCTCATCCAGCCCCTGATGGACGTGCGCCCTACAAACAACCAGGCCGACTACGGAAGGGCCCCGCGTGATCACGTCCGATCATACAAATAGCAATGGGAGCGCAGCATGGACACCGCCATCATCGCCATCCTCCTGGCAGTCGCTACCGTTATTGCTGTCATCGCCGTTGCAAACGCCGTCCTGGAGCTGAGGTCGAGTGAGGAGCAGGAGGAGAAGGTAGTCAGCTCCCGGTAGCAACGACGTGCATCAGCCAGAAACTGGAGATACCCATGGACAAGGCCATTGCCACCGCGTTGCTGACAATCGCCGCCGTCATTGCGGTCATGGCTTTGATCAACGCCACCATCCCCGCCGTGGGCAAAGGCGCCAGCGCCCTGACCTCCAGCAACGTCATAGCGACCGAGCGTATCCGCACCGGCATGGAGATGGTCTACGTAACCGGGAACACCACCTCGTCCACGGTGATTGCATGGATCAAGAACACCGGAAGCGTGGATATTAAGCCAATAGACGGCGGCGACATCATCCTTCAGACGCCCAGCACCGTTACACGGATACCCTACGGCAGCGGAGCGCAGTACTGGGACTACACGTTGGAGGATTCCGAAACTGACTGGGGACCTGCAAATACGCTGAAGATTACGTTATACCTCACCTCACTGCCGACGGGCGTGTACACGCTGACCTACGTTGCACACAACGGCATTAAAGTGAGCGATATCTTCAGTGTCTAACCACAGGCGGGAGGCCGCTCAATGAGCGTGGTAGTGCCAGGGAGCCTGTTCATCGTCCTGCTGCTGCTGGTGTACCTGGGACTCCTTGACGCCGGCACAAAGGTCCAGCAGGGGTTTGCCACGGCATACCAGGTCTCCGAGGAAACAACGGATGCAGGCAGAAACACGGCGATGAGCCTCTCCAGTGTGACC
>JACQUI010000208.1 GCA_016210395.1 Chloroflexota bacterium
CTCCAAGACGCGGCGCGGGCGCATCGGGCCGGAGCTGCTGGCCGCCGGGCCGGTATGGGGGTGTGGTGTGGGGCAGCTTGCCGGCCACGGGATGCTCAATGCTAGTGAACGCGCCACGGACGCGGAGCTGCTCCGAGCGGAACAGGTCCGCCACCGTGTTCATGGGAAAGCTGGGAATCTCGGCCGCCTGCGCCATGTGGTAGACCTCTTCCTTGCTGTGGCGGCTTGTCCATTCCTCAAGCAGCGGCTCCAACTCGTCCCAGTTCTTGGAGCGGAGCTGCCTGTTGGCAAAACGGGGGTCGCTGGCCCAGGCGGGGTTGCCGAGAAGGGCGGTCCATCGCACCCACTGGTCATCCTCGCGTGGCGAGACAACAACATAGCCGTCGTTGGTCTCCAGCGTCGCCACGGTGCCCCGGTTGGCGGCTTGCTCCTCGCTGCCCCCCCCCTGGAGCTGCTGGAAGGCAGTAGAGGCGAAGCCGCCGTTGTTGAGCATGGACATCGCTTCCCACAACGACACGTCCACGAATGTGCCTTGCCCCGTGGCGGTGCGCTGGAGCAGCGCCATAGACGTGGCGAGGGTGGCGGTCAGGCCGCCGACCATGCTCACCTGCTCACCCTGGGCGCGGACCGGCGTCTTGGCCAGCGCATCGGTCTCGCCCCGCACCATCCCACGGGCGTAGCCGCTCATGTGGAACAGCGTGAGGTCCGACGCCTTGAAGTCCTGGTAGGGGCCAGACGCGCCAAACGGCGTGATTGAAACCATGATCAGGTTGCCGTTCAGCTCCTTGAGGTCGGCGAAGGCCAGCCGCCAGCGGGCGAGTTCACTGGGCCTGGCGTCAACAACAAGCACGTCTGCAGCCTTCGCCAGCTCCAGGAACACCGCGCGGCCCGTCTCGCACGTTGGGTCGAGGGTGATGCCCAGCTTATTCGTGTTCAACGCGAGGAACAGGCCGCTCCTCTCGGTGTGCGGCGCGCCGTCTGGGAAGGGCCCCGCGCGCCGGGCAGGGTCCCCGGCAGGAGGCTCGACCTTCACCACGCGCGCGCCCATGTCGGCCAGCATCCGGGCGTGGAACGCCGTCGCGATGCTTGTCCCCCACTCGATGACGTTGACGCCTTTCCAAAAATCGTACGACAAGGCAACCTACCTCTCCACGTGATTGTTGGCGGCGGACATCCTGGCGCTACACGCGCCCTCGCAGCCGCGGGTCCAGCACATCGCGCAGGCCGTCACCCACGAAGTTGAACGAAAGGACAAGCAGAAAGATGGCCAGTCCTGGCGCGATGGACAGCCAGGGGGCCGACTCCATGTTCTGGAACGCAAGATTCAGCATATTGCCCCAGCTTGGCGTGGGTATTGTGACGCCAATGCCGAGAAAACTCAACCCTGCTTCTCCCAGGACCGCGAACCCCATGCCCAGGGTGGCCTGGACGATGACGGGCTGGAACGCGTTTGGGAGAACATGGAGTGTCAGGATGCGCAAGGGAGAGCACCCGAGGGCCCTGGCGGCAAGGACGTAGTCGAGCTCTTTCACCGAGAGGGCCCGGCTACGCACGAGCCTTGCTTGCGTTGACGTCAAATTCAGACCGAGGGCGAGGCTCACGGTGAAAACACCGCCCCCCAACACCAGCAAGAGCAGGATGGCGAGAAGAAGGTTGGGGATGGCGATCTTTGCATCCACGATGCGCATGATGACGTGGTCTGTCCATCCTCCTGCATAGGCGGCCACGACGCCCAGCGGGACACCCACAAGCACGGCCAACCCCGCGCTCATCACACCCACCTGGATGGAGACCCTGGCTCCGTACAAGAGCCTGCTGAACACGTCTCGCCCAACGTCGTCCAGCCCCAGGGGATGCGCCCAAGAAGGAGGCTCCAACGCTAAGATAGGATTGATTGCGTTGGGATCGTGCCAGGCGAGCGCTCCAGCGAACACCGCCACCCCCACGGCGATGGCGATGTACGTGAGGCCGAACACAGAGAGGCGATGGCGCAGCAAGGCCTTCAACGTCTGCAAAGGCAGCCGACCGGCTATGCGCGACAGAAGCGGCTGGCGGCCGACTGTGCCCACCCCGTTCGCCATTCGCGCTTCCCCTTTCTACTGTATCGCTTGACGAATCCGACGCATATGGCAAAGGCTACGCCCTTGCCACACCATATCCCGCCACGGGCCGTTCACCTGTAGCGTATCCGCGGGTCGAGATAGGCGTAGGAAATATCGGTAAGCAGATTGGCCGTGAGCACCGTGGTCCCGGAGATCAAGACGATCACTTGCACCACGGGATAGTTGACCTCCTGGAGCGCAGAAACGGCCAGCCTCCCCACCCCAGGCCAACTAAACACCGTCTCTATGATCACCGACCCGCCGAGGATACCCCCCAGCCGCAGGCCCAGGAGCGTGACAACGGGCAACAGCGCGTTTTTGAGGGCGTGCACCCAGATTATCTTGCTTTCGCGCAGTCCCTTAGCGCGCGCTGTGCGCACATAGTCCTCTCCCATCACCTCCAGCATGGATGACCGGGTCTGCCGCATGATACTCGCCGTTCCCTCTATGCTCAATATGAAGGCGGGAAGGATCATGGACTTGATAGCGGCGCCGGGCTCTTGCCACAGGAGCTTCCCGCCAAATACCGGCAGGAGGTCCAAATACACACTGAAAATGAGGATCAGGATGAGAGCGAGCCAGAAGCCCGGCACTGCAACCCCGGCCATGGCCACGAGACTGGAGAGCACGTCCCACACGCTGTTCCTTTTGAGGGCCGCCACTATTCCAGTTGCCACGCCAAGCGTGACTGAGAGGACGATCGCTATGACCGCAAGCTGCAGCGTGAACGGTATGCGGGTCGCTAGCTCCTGGGTCACTGGACGCTTCGTCTTGAAATCGTGGCCCCAGTCTCCCCGCACCATCCGCTGCACCCACGTCGCGTATTGGACAGGCAGGGAACGGTCAAGGCCAAGGTCATGTTTCATCTGGGCATACTGCTCCCGAGTGATGCCCTGGCTCTCCGGGCCCAGTATGACGTAGATTGGGTCCTTGGGGACGGCGCGGATCAGCAGGAACACTGCCACGCTGATGAGAAACAGCACGAATACCGACTGGATCAGCCGACCCAAAATGTACCTTCTCACCCTTTGTCTCCGCGCCCCTGCGTTCAAACTATCAGCACTGCGTGCCCTGTTCCTGGACCAGGCTGTGCGCCTGGTCCAGGAGAATCAGATACCCGCCGCTCAGGGCGGAGCCGCCGCGAGCGGCGGGATGGACCACAGCGTCCCTAGGGGTTGGCATGACCGCTGCCGTGCAACTGCTACTTGTCCAGCCACACGGAGTAGAAGTGTTCGGTGCCATCGGATGCGAACACCAAATACTTCCCAAGGTCACGGTCCATCTTCACCCACGGCTGAACGAACCTGGGGGTCACGTTGTGGGCGGTCTTGACCCCGCCGAGCGCTTCCTCCATCCAGATCTTCTGCGCCTGCTTGTAGTACGCATTCTGCTTCTCGAAGTTGAACTCATTGGCCGCAGCCTTGAGAAGCCGGTCCACCTCCATTTGCTCGGGGGACGTGCTCCACCCGCCGGCGTTCCAGTAGCCGCCATATCCCATGTAGGAGTCCATGCTCCCGGACGGGTGCGGCCGGGTCCCGACGCCGCGCAGTGAGAACCCGATGTCCTTCTGAACGAAGGTATGCAGCTCTTCGTCGCCTGCGCCGATCACGACCTCTATCTTGAAGCCGATGGCCTCGTAGTAGGCCTTGGAGATCGCCGCCCGCTTCACGCTGGTGGAGCCGGAAGTGGCGATCATAGTGAGGGGTTGCTCCTTGAGGGGGTAGGCGCCCAGCGCCGCTTGCTCAGGCGTGGGATCCCAGGCCCCCGCGGTGGATATCGGCAGCGTTATCCCCTTTTCCTTGGCATATTCCTCTATCAGGGCCTTGGCCTTGGTTGGGTTGTAGGGATATGGGTACTCCGCCTCCGGCACACCGAAGGTGGCGGCGTGGCCAGGAACGTGCATCCCTCCGGCGTATGGAATGCCCTCGCCGTTGGCGATTGCCTTGTTCCACGCATCCCGGTCCATAGCCATCTGAAGCGCGATCCGCACCCGCTTGTCGTTGAAGGGGGCCCTGCTGGCGTTGAAATGGTCGTAGGAGGGACCTGCGATCGTCTTGATCTCGCGGATTCCCTCTACCTTGCGGGCGGCCGCAAGGGCGTCTTTCGCGCTCGCCGGCACCGTTGCGAGATCCAGTTGCCCGGTCTGCAACGCAGCGGCCCGTACCCGGTCATCCACGATCTCCTCAAATCGCCAGGCTTCAAGATAGGGAAGCCCTTTGACCCAGTAGCTGGGGTTCTTCTCCATCAAGATATGACTACCAGGCACGAACTCCTTGACCTTGAATGGCCCCGTCCCCACGGGGTTGGCGTCGAAATACTGCCTCCCTTTTTCCTTGAACGCCGTGGGCGAAAAGGCATAGGTGCTGCGCAGGCC
>JACQUI010000213.1 GCA_016210395.1 Chloroflexota bacterium
GCACCGGGTGCGGGGCCACCGTCATCTTCCCCTGCTGCGGGAAGCGCTGCGAAGGGAACTGCACATCAATGCGGACAAAGACCTCTTGGTCGCCTGAACAGGCGGGAGCCGCGAATTTCAACTAAGAATGGGATTGACTCCGAATCTTCACGAAAGCCGATATAAGGAACACAAGTCCCAACGCCAATTGGACAGCGGTGCCTAGGTGCGTGAGTATGAGCGTCATAAAGATACCCGTCTTACAACCAAACTGTCCACAATCGATTCACGCAGGTCCCAGTCATCCCAGTTCAAGTTGTTGCTCGCTGTCGCGAGCTGCCATTTGGTGGACCAGATTTGCGGACGCCTTCGCTCCCGCACCACAACCCTGCCGAACACCCTCCCCGCAGCATGAACGTGGTAGGGCACATTCGCCCCGAAAATAGGAATGGCATCCTGCCCCGCCCAAAAAGAGAGGCTGTAACACGTTCTGAGGTTCTCTACCAGAAAAGCTGTGCGCAGCAGCCCCGGAGTTGCTGCTGCTTTGTGGCAACGCGGCGATAATCCAAATAGTTGTAGGTAGCAAGGAGAATACGCTTCGAAGCCGAAAACGGGTGATCACGCAGAAGACGGGTACCTGGACGGCATGAGATCCAGCCTGCTTCAAGCGTGCGTCAATCGCTCGTCTTTTAGTATCCATCATGACTGTATCTTGGAATACTTTCGGGGGCGGGGGAGAGGATATAGAGTCGAGACTTCTGGAAGCGAACAATGTTCTAGATATACCTATGCTTGCCCACTGAATCGCTCAGGAGGGAAACTCGTCTCTGCCTTCCAAGGCGACCGCCCCCTTGACCGCATCCTTTCCCGCACTACAATAGTCCCATCTGTTTTCCGTGCCTTTCTCCACGCAAAGGCCCTGACCGGATCCCGGGCCTACATCTGCAATGAAGGAGACCGCTCGTGACCAAGCGACCGCTGGACGGCATCCGCATCATTGACTCGACGTACGTCTTCGCCATGCCCTACGCCTGCGGCCTCATGACGGACCTGGGCGCAGAGGTCATCAAGGTGGAGGGCATCCAGCACCCGGACCGCTCGGCCATAGGAGGCATGCCCGACGGCGAGGGCGGCAGCGACCCCTGGAACCGCAGCGGCACCTTCAACCAGATCAACCGCGGCAAGCGCTCCCTCACCCTGGACCTCTCCCGCGAGGATGGCCGCGCCGCCTTCAAGGAGCTGGTCAAGGTCAGCGACATTGTCATCGAGAACTACACGCCCCGGGTGATGCGCCGCTGGGGGATGGACTACCCCAACCTGAAGAAGCTGAAGCCGGATATTATCATGCTCTCCAACACGGGCTACGGCCACAGCGACGGCCCCTACACCCAGTACCCCGGCCAGGCCACCACAATGGAAGGCACCCACGGCCTCTGCTGGATCACCGGCTACAACAACGACATCCCCTCCAAGGCGGGGCAGTCGTACCTGGACTTCCTGGCCTGCTGGAACGGCCTCTTCGCCGTCGCCTCGGCGCTTCGCTACCGCAACCGCACCGGCAAGGGGCAGTGGATAGACCTGGGCATGTTCCAGGCCGCCTGCTACTTCATCGGCGAGTACCTCCTCGACGCCATCGCCAACGGCAACGAAAACGGGCGTATGGGCAACCGGCATCCGTGGCGCGCTCCCCAGGGGTGCTATCCCTGCAAGGGCGACGACGCGTGGTGCACCCTCTCCGTGGGCGATGACGAGGAATGGCGCGCGTTGTGCCGGGTGATGGAGAAGCCGGAGCTGGCCGCAGACGCGCGATTCTCCACGCTCGTGGCCCGCCGTCGCAACCACGACGCGCTGGACGCCGTCATCTGCGGGTGGTCGCGCACCGTGGACAAGCACGACATGATGGAGCGCCTGCAGGCCGCCGGCGTCCCCTCCGGCGCGGTGTTCGACTCCAAAGATGTCAACCTTTCCAACCACTACTGGGCCAGGGGATTCCTCCAAAAGCTCACCTGGCCCCAGGAGCGCGGCATCGGCACGCGCGTCATCATGGGCCGTCCCTGGCAACTGAGCAAGACCCCCCTGCGCGTCTACGAGGGCGTCCACACCCTGGGCCAGGACAACCAGTATCTCCTGCACGACATCGCCGGCTACACGGACGCCCAGGTGGCCCAGCTCGAGAAAGACCAGATCATCGGCGACAAGCCCATCGCAACGCCCCGAGGCCGGGGCGCCCTCACGCCTCCGCCGCAGCGGCCGGGCGCTCCACCGCCCATGTTCGGCGGCTTTGAGGTCGCCATGCACCCCGACTACAAGGAGCGCCTGGGCATTTGACGGCGGCCCCCACCACGGGGAAACACTCCGCAACTACCATCATGACTGGGACGCGCCGGCGTGCGCCGCCAGCGCGTCCATATGCGCTGAAGGTGTGGCGTTCCGGCCCATCGGAGCGCCGGCCTCCAGCTTGAGAGATTGAGAAGGAAACATGCGCGCGAAACCGGGCTTCACCGCTCTGCTCGCGATGGCCGTCCTCTTCGTAACCTGCACGTCTCCACGCGTACCAACCCCTACCCCGGCAGCCGGAATGACCGGGACTCCGGTAGCGTCCGGCGTCACACCGCCCCCCGCCTCGACCAGCCAAACTCCGTCGCCGGCTTCCGGCACAAACGAAGCCCTTCCCACCGACACGCCGTCGCCAGCCCCCGGCGCCAGTCCCAGCGCCACGGACGTCGTCACGCGACCTCTCACGCCCACCCCTGCTTCCACGCCGCAGGGGGCAAGGGTGCTGAAGGTCGTCGAGGAGACCGAGTACTGGGTGGCCTACGAAAGCCCTACCATCTATGCCCTTTCCATGACCTGGGCAGGGGACTCGCTGTGGCTGGCAGACCTCTTCACAGACGTGTTCTACAGGACCTCACTGACTGAGCACGGCCTTGAGGTGGTGGAGACCGTGCAGGTGAGGCGGGACCCCTTCACGCAAGCGGTGGACATGGCATGGGACGGGCAGCACCTGTGGTCTATCCAGTGGGGCGCTCTCACGCGGCACGCCAATGACCGCCCTGGCCTGGCGGCAGAGGTGCAGGTCTCAGATGCGGCCATCGGGTCGCCGAATATCCATCACATGAGGGCCGTCGCGTGGGATGGCCGCCGGCTATGGTCGGGCGGGAGCGGGCCTATCTTCAAGCATGCGCAGGAAACCTACCGGCCCATGGTGAACAAGGAGCCGCAGTTACCGGCAATAGAGGCCACCTACTCGTTCAGGACATCGCCCGTGGCGATGGACTTCCACGACGGGCAGCTATGGATGGCGGACCCCAGGTACGGCTACGTCTACCAGGTGGACGTTTCCAATCCTGCGCCCGATGGAGAGCTGCCCGCCGTAGGCACGTACGCCATAGTCCAGTCGCCCTACGGCCTGGCCTGGTCCAAGGACAGCCTTTGGCTCTACGACTGGTATTCCAACCGTATCTACAAAGTCAAGAAGCTGCCGGACACCTCCCTTGACCCTGAGGACGACTTCCTTCGCCCCGGTGAGCCGTACACATTGATTGACAAGGTCACGGAAGGCGACGCCACGTGGACTCTCGGTGGGTCGCCGTACCTGCTGCCTAACGGCTACGTCGTCCCTGAGGGCACGCGGTTGACCATCGAGCCCGGCGTGCGGGTGCTCATCGGCAGCAGCGATTTCGTCGTCAAAGGTGTGTTGACGGCCAGGGGGGAGCCGGACAAGATGATCGTCTTTTCGCACCGGCGCTGGGACCAGAAGTGGGGAACCCTCTTCCTAAAAGGCCAGGCGGCCGGCAGTTCCACACTGGAATACGTCAAGCTCCAGTACGCCGACAATGGCGTGATCCTGGAGAACTCAACGCCAAGGATCGCCCATTCGGTGCTGCGCAAGACCGGCAACTATGGGATACATGTCCGGCTCGAAGGGGGCAGCTACGGCTCCCTGGACATCGTTGGGAACGTCATCACCCAGGTCAGCGGCGCCTCCATAAAGATGGATATCTCGCCTGAGGCCGTCCTGCCGTTGATTTCTATCCGGGAAAACCGCATGTCCTTTGCCTATGGCGCGGGGCCCAACATCGGCTCGGACTCCAACGATCCGTTCAGGGCGCCGCCGGAGGTTGTGGTGGAGCACAACATCTTTGAGAACGCCTTCCGGGGCATCGGAGGCGGGTTTGCGGGAGTGGGCAACGTGACCTACCGCCACAACCTGCACCGCAACGCCGTCTCGGGCAGCGGCGTTCAGGTCTATCACCCCAACAACGACATCAGCTACAACCTGTTTGAGTACACCTTTGAGCAATCAGTGCAGATCAACAGCGCCCGGCCGGACATCGTTGCCATGCGCGGGCCCGCGAATACCACGTTCCGCTACAACACGGTCCGATACGCAGGCTGGGACTCCGGCCAGGGCGAGTCATCTACCATTGTTGAGTTCAACAACTTCATAGCCAGCCCCCAATGGGATGAGTGGGGCTGGTGGTGGGGCCTGGGGATGCCGCGTTCCTCCGGTTTGGTGGCCCGCATGAGCAACAACTGGTGGGGCACACCAGACCTCCAGGTGGTGCGCTCACACATTGCCGACTCCAACAACACAACGCTGGAGTACGCCGGAAACCTGAATCCCGTTATCGTTGAGCCCATCTTGATGAAGCCCAACGGCATTGGCTTTGTTCGGGGAAGGGTGATAGACAAAAGCACTGGCAGGCCCGTGAGCGAGGCGGCGGTGCAGGCCGGCGACGTGGCCTTTCATTCCAACGTGGCGAGCGACTTTTTCGCTGCCCTGCCGGAAGGCCCCCAAACGTTCCTTGTCACAACGATTGCGGGCAAGACCAGCAAGACGACCTTGACGGTCACGGCAGGGGAGACCCTTCACGTGGTCGTTGAGCTGCCGCCGGATACGCGGTAGCTGGGTGGCGTCCGCTTGCGCAGTGCGGCACGCGCTCCCCGCCTCTGCCTTGGAGGGGGCAGCATCCTGGTGCGGCCTGCGAACCTGGTAGACTGGTAGAATATAACCCTACGACTATCCAAGGACCATCCAGGCCATAATGAAACACCATAGCCCGTTCCTGACCGCTACCCTTGCCATCCTCGCCATCACAGGGGCCGCGTGTTCTTCTCCGGCCGTCCCGCCTACGCCCACACCCACGCCAAGCCCCACGCCGCCGCCATCGCCCTCGCCGGTCATGGTCGAGAGGCCGGTGCTGCTCCCCGCTGACGATGCACCACACGCCGACGCCAACACCGAGTGGTGGTACTACAACGGCCATCTGAAGGACGCCGAGGGCAACCGCTACGGCTTCCACTACGCCGTCTTTCGTGTGACCATCCCCGGACTTCCGCCCGTGCACATCGGGCAGGCTGCCATCGTTGACAGCCAGAAGAACGCGTATGCACAGGACCAGCGGCTCGTGCTGACAGGGCTGCCCACGGCAAGCGTAGAGGGGTTCTCCTTTGATCTGGGCGGTTGGAGAATAGCGGGCAACGGCGGCGCCGACAGCCTGTCCGCTACCGCGCCGGGGTATGCGTTCAGCCTCACGGCAAAGGCCGAAAAGCCTGCTGTGCTGCACGGCGGCACGGGCCTGGTGGACTTCGGCGTGGCGGGCAAGTCCTACTACTACTCTCGCACACGCATGAGCGTAACCGGCACGCTGGCCGTGGGTGACAAGACGAGCCAGGTCACCGGCACAGCCTGGTTCGACCACCAGTGGGGTGTCTTTCAGCCCCAAAACGTGGGCTGGGACTGGTTCGCGCTCCAGCTTGAAGACGGCACGGACGTTATGCTCTCGCTCCTCTTCGGCCCCGGCCACACGCCGCTGTACAACTACGGCACGGCTGTGCGCGCCGGCGGGCAACAAGTCCACCTGACAGCAGACCAGTTCCAGGTGCAGGCCACGGGCCAGTGGACCAGCCCCGCCACCAACATCACGTATCCCTCCGGCTGGAAGGTCGCCATCCCCTCATTAGGCATAGACGTGACGGTCGCGCCAGTAGTGGCCGCCTCGGAGTACGACGGCCGTCAGACCACGGCCAACGTGTACTGGGAGGGCGATGCGACCGTCAGCGGGACGCATGCGGGCAAGGCGTACGTGGAGCTGACGGGGTATGGGCAAGTTGTGTCCTGACGAAACGTTGGCCTTCTTGCGTCAAGTCCCACCTTGGCCTCTGTGGCCATTCGTCTGGTAGAATAGGCGCAGCGCGGTTTGTTACAAATTCGCCCAAGACAGGCTTTGTGAACGTTGAAGGAGACCGCCAAATGCTTGCGCCCCGTCACAAGGTATTTGTTAGTTACCATCACGCCAACGATGAGGCATATAGGAATGCATTTGAAAAGATATTTGCAGACCGCCATGACATTCTCGTTCCAAAATCAGTTCAAATAGGTGACATAGACCCCAATCTACCTACAGAAAGGGTTCGGCAAATAATCAGGGAAGAGTACCTGCACGACTCTACAGTAATAGTAGTCCTGATTGGTTCCCAAACTTGGCAGAGAAAGCACGTGGACTGGGAAATTGGTTCCAGCATTCGCCAAACCGCGCTCAATACCCGTTCTGGTCTGTTGGGAATCTTGCTGCCAACGTATCCCTTCCCTTCACCGTCACGAAATACATACGACCCTAACACGATCCCACCAAGACTCTATGACAATCTTCAGAATAACTATGCAACAATACATCTTTGGAACACAGATCCATCCGTAGTCTCTGAATGGATAGACGCTGCCTTTAGGCGAAGGACTAGTATGTTGCCCAACAACAGCCGCCTGTCTTTTGGGAACAATCGAAGTGGCCCGAGGTGGCAGGAATGAAGTGGAAAGAATGGCTTGAACGCCGAGGTATGACTTCTCTCCGAATCACACCTCCGTTTCTTGAGATGGAGTGGGCACCAAAGGATCAGGACAAGGACGCTGCGTGGGAGCTTTACGTTGAACTTCTGACTAGAACAACTACCCAACGGCTACCTGCAGACGCTGGCGATGAAGCAGCTGCTCTGGAGAGCATACACGATCTGTTTGGCCTGACTCGAGAGATTATCCGACGCCGGGGGCGTCTATGTCTGGAGTTCTCGAAGATCGCCATTGTCATTCTGAATCAGAAAATACGGCCGTTCACGACGAAATGGCACAAGGAATTGCTGGAAGGTGCTCTGGACACCCCCGCCAGAGTGTCGGAGTTCCGAACGGAATTAGGCTCCCTCCAAAGCGACCTGAGAGCTTATGCCAAAATGCTCGCTGACATGGCGGGTGTAGAGGATTTGACTGATCTGGAGGAACCGACGCAACCGACCAAGCATGCACCAGCAAGAAAGTAACCCTACCATGTACAACCGCCGCATCACCAAACCCGTCTACGTCGGCCCCGTCAAGGTCGGCGGCGATGCCCCCATCACCGTCCAGTCCATGACCAAGACGGACACGCGGGATGTCGAGTCCACCGTTGCCCAGATCAAGGGCCTGGAGGAGGCCGGCTGCGAGATCATCCGCTGCGCCGTGCCGGACATGGAAGCGGCCAAGGCGCTCCCAGATATCAAGCGCGGGATCAGCATCCCCCTGGTGGCCGATATCCACTTCCACTACCAGCTCGCACTAGAGGCCATCAAGGGCGGCGTGGACTGCCTTCGCCTCAACCCCGGTAACATCCGCGACCCGGAGCGCGTCAAGCAGGTGGTGGCTGCCGCAAAGGAGCGCAGCATCCCCATCCGCATCGGCGTCAACTTCGGCAGCCTGCCGCCAGTGGGCAGCATCGGCAAGACCCACACCCAGCACCGCCTTGCCGACGGCGTCAACCTGCTGCCCAAGGCCGGCCAGCATGGCGACGGCCAGTATACCGTCGTGGACCACATGGTGGACACCGCCCTCTGGGAGATCGGCATCCTGGAGGCCCTGGACTTCGACCTCATCAAGATCTCACTGAAGGCTTTCGACGTGCAGACGACGGTCGAAGCATACCGCCGGCTGGCCCAACTCGTGCCCTACCCGCTCCACCTGGGCATCACCGAGTCCGGCACCGCGCGCTCCGGCAGCATCCGCAGCGCCATCGGCCTGGGCATCCTGCTGTACGAAGGCATCGGCGACACCATCCGCGTTTCCCTGAGCGACGACCCCCGCGAGGAGGTGTCGGCCGGCTTCGACATCCTGAAGTCACTGAACCTGCGCCAGAAAGGCACGGTGCTGGTGGCCTGTCCCTCCTGTGGCCGGGCAGACATCAACGTCGTCAGGCTCGCCAACGCCGTGGACGAGGCGCTGAAGGGCATCGCCAAGCCTATCAAGGTGGCGGTCATGGGCTGCGAGGTCAACGGCCCCGGCGAGGCCAAAGACGCCGACGTGGGCATTGCCGGCGGCGCGGGCCGCGCCATCATCTTCCGCAAGGGGCAGAAGGTGCGCGTCGTCCCCGAGGCGGAGATGCTAACGGCGCTGCTGGAAGAGGTCCAGAAGGTGTAGGGACGATGGGCATTTTCCGTACGACCGTAGAAATTGGCGATCCCACGGGCAGCCGTTGGACGCCCCTTCAAGTGCTGGTGGACACGGGAGCCAGCCACACGGTCATGCCCGCAGCAATCTTGGAGCAGCTTGGCGTGCGGCCTCATGCCACGGCGACCTTCAGGCTCGCCGATGGCAGGCGTGTGGAGCGCGACATCGGACGTACATGGATCAGAGTAGATGGGCACGAAGAGATAACCCAGGTCGTCTTTGAAGCGGAACGGACTGATGGACTCCTCGGGGTCATCACCCTGGAGGAGATGCGGCTGGGCGTGGACCCCATCTCACGCAGGTTTGTGCCTATTGAAGGACTGATGATGTAGTCCCCCCGCTCACCTGGTATAGTTGCGCCGTCGTATCCCACGGAGCGAGGGCATTCCCCGTGACCCAGACCTGTCCCCAGTGCGCCCGCGACAACGCCCCCGGCAACCGCTTCTGCATCTTCTGCGCCCAGCCGCTGGAAGCCGACGTAGGGGCGCAAGGCCTTGCGCCCCTACCAACAGTGGCCTGCCCTCAGTGCTCCGCCGCCAACGACGCCGCCAACCGCTTCTGCACCGCCTGCGGCTTCCCCCTGGAGGCATTCCACAACGATGCGTCGCTTTACAGGAAAGTCTGCCAGGGGTGTAGCGCCCTCAACGAGGCGTCCTTCGCTTACTGCTACCGCTGCGGCCTTGCGCTCCCGCAGCGCCTGCTTCCGGCAGCACAGGTCGGGGGCAGCCCGGCGGGCTTTTGGATAAGGCTCCTTGCCTACTTCATTGACGGTATCATCGTCTGGGTTTCGTTCTACGTTGTCGTATCCCTGGTCTTTGGCGATTCTTTCAGGCAGATCGTGGTCCTGTTCCAGGCGGGCTATGGCTATGACTCCCGCCTGCTCCTGCTTTCCGTTGCCTTGCCCGCAACCTACTACACCGTGTCGGTGGGCACGTGGGGCCGCACCCCTGGCAAAGCCATTCTGGGTTTGAAAATCGTCCGCACCAGTGGCTCGAAAGTTTCCCATCTCCGTGCCTTTGCCCGCTACCTGGCGTACGCCGCCTCTATCTTGCCGCTGGGCCTTGGCTTCCTCGCCATCGCCCTCAGCGCCCAGAAACGCGGCTGGCACGACTTTCTCTGCGACACCCGCGTGGTGCGGACCCGCGAGCAGCGCTCGGACCGGCCAGGCTCTCCGTCATGAACGTCCTGGCCTACTTCATGCTGGGGTTCGCGCCCGGGGTCTTCTGGCTCTGGCTCATCTACCAGCGCGACCGCTACATCCCTGCGCCGCCGTTCCTGGTGGTCCGCACCTTCCTGTGGGGCGTCGCCGCCTCCCTGCCCGTGGTCATCGTGGAGGGGATTCTGCAGGCTGCCGGCGGCCTCGCCCTTGAAGAAGGCATTCCCGATGAGCCAACAGACCTCGCTTCCATCGCCTACGTGTCGTTCATCGTCGCCGGCTTTACCGAAGAGGCGGCCAAGTACCTGGTTGTACGGCGCACCATCTACCCATCGCCCTACTTCCGCCAGCCCCTGGACGGCATCATCTTCGGCGCAGCGGCGGCCCTCGGCTTCGCCTCCATCGAGAACGTCTTCTACATGTTCAGGTATGGCCCGGCGGTCATCCTGGTGCGCGGCCCCTTCTCCACCCTGGTCCACGTCTTCTTCTCCGTCGCATGGGGGTACGCCCTGGGCCGGCAAAAGCAGGGCAAGGGGAGCGGCTTCTTGGTCACTGGCTCGCTCCTGGCGTCCATGCTCCTGCACGGCCTGTTCGACTTCTTTCTCTTCCTGAGGGAACCCATGTTCGGCGCGTGGGCCTTCCTCCTGTTCGGCGCAACGGGAGGCGCGTTCATCTGGCTCATCGCCAGGGCCAGGAGGGAATCGCCCTTCCGGTCGAAGGTCGCGCAGCTTACGGTAGCGTGCCCTTCCTGCGGGCACGCGGCCGGCCCTGCCCACAGCTACTGCACCGCATGCGGCGCGTCCCTCGCACGGGCTAGGTCCGATGGCCGATTCGCCTGCAGCGCCTGCGGCCAGCCCGCGCCCGCCGGCCACCGCTTCTGCACGTCCTGTGGCAGCCGCCTGGAGCGCCGCAGGCCCGCTGGCGTATGATGTTGAAGCCCGTCCCCCTCCCGCTTTAGAGGAGGGGGACCACAGGGGGAGAGGTCAGAAAGCATGCCCGCGACCACCATCAACGTTGACGACGACATTGTCCTGCGCCGGCCTACCCTGCCCTACGCCGAGGACATCTACGCCCTGGTGGACGCCAACCGCGACCACCTGCGGCGCTGGCTCGCCTTTGCCGACTCCATGCGCTCGGTCAAGGACCAGCGCGAGTGGCTGAAGCAGATGGACGAGCCGGGCCACGACCGCTGGGAATACCCCATGATGGTCCTGCACAAGGGCAAGCTGGTGGGCATGATCGGCGTGCAGAACCTGGGGTCGCGGGCGCGCTTCTGCGAGATCGGCTACTGGCTCGCCGAAAGCGCCCAGGGCCAGGGCATCATCACCCGATCGTGCCGCGCGCTGCTGGACTACCTCTTCGCCTTCGAGGGGATCAACCGCGTGCAGATACGCGCCGCCGTGGGCAACACTCGCAGCCGCGCTATCCCCGAGCGGCTGGGCTTCACCTTGGAGGGCATCCTGCGCCAGGCAGACCTGGCCAGCGGCGTGTTCCTGGACATGGCCATGTACAGCCTGCTCAGGGAGGAGTGGCAGCGCAAGTCGGAGGCCATGCTACAATAGCGGCACAAGGAGAGACCCATGATTACAGAAGCGCAAATACTGCAGTACATTGACTCCATAGGCGGCCCAGAGGCCCTCAAACGGGACTTTGAGCAATCCGAGGCGGATAGAAACCTGCTTTTTTCTCAGTACGACTCTCTTCTGGCTAGATATCCCGATATGTTTGTTGCTGTCTACAAAGGCAACATTGAGGCCGCTCCTGATATTGAGGAGCTAGTAAGGAAGCTAGACCAGAAGGGTATCCCATCTCAATTCGCGGTCGTTTGGTTTCTGGCAACCAAGCCCGAAGTCTGGGTGCTCTAGCCGTGATCGCCGGCTTTTTCAGCACGGGTAGGCGGCCCTACGTTGAGGGCCGCCTTATGATTCCAGACCTGGGTGTATACGGTAGGGTCTATTTCCTTGTGGATACAGGCTCTGACACCACTTCCCTTCACCCTTCAGACAGCACCAGTCTCAGAGTGCCTTTTGCCCGCCTGGGTAATCCCGCATCTCTAGCTGGGATCGGCGGTGTTCAAACCTACTATGCGGCAGAGGCTATCTTGTTGTTTCAAGAGGGAATGCAGATGCAACTTTACCGGCTGCCTCTCGCCATCGCTCGCCCCAACCAGCACAACCAGGGGCTGCCTTCCCTCCTCGGCCAGGACATCCTTCGCCACTGGCGCACCGTCCACGATCCAACGGACAGCATCCTGGAGTTCACGGTGCGCCGGAGTGACGGGACCGTGATGCTGCCTAATACGTGAGGGGGCCTAAGCCCATGACAGACGAAACTCCTGGTTCCTCTCCCAAAACAGGCATAGAGAAAAGCCTAGAAGCATATTTACTGAAGTGGCGGGTGATTTTCGGAGTAGGCTCATTGATTTTCTTTATAGGGCTTGGTATTTGGGTCTATCAGGGAACCCACTTCAAGAGTGGAAATCTGCAAGTAGGCACAGCGGCAGCCACGGCGACTTTTCTGGCAGTATGGTTAGCGCTAGTTGCGGGGCTCTATGCGAAACGCCAAGCTCATATTATCCAAGAAGAGCTTTCTACTGCACAAGAAGGACTACAGGTAGCTCAAAAACAATTACTGGAGACTATAGCTTCCAACAGAAGCGCCATTTCTCCTATCATAACCTTCACCGCCGACGATAGAGAAGGCCGGCTCACAGTTCGCTATTCAAACGTCGGGCGAGGGCCAGCACTACGCATTCAATGTTGGATTGAGCAAAATGAGGCGCAACATTTGATGGCAGTGGCTAATCGGCGAAACAACGCTGCTCTAGGAGCCGACAGAGACGCTGAAGCGCGGTGGAGTCCTGGTGACAATGTACCCGACCTACGGATGGGATTGGACATTGTCATGCAGTATGAAGGTGTTACTCGTATGTTGTTTGAGTCCAGACTACAATTTGTAGCCAATGGCCCCGAGCTTCTGTTATACGGGCCAGCGAAATCGGACGAACGTAAGTATTAGTGCACGGGCCTACACTACTGCCACCTCCTCCAACGTCGCCAGCCATCGCTCGTTGTGCAGAGGCCCAATAACCGGCGGCTGGGACCAGCGCTACTCGCGCCAGCCCCAGCCTGCTTTAGCCTGCCCCTTTGCCCGTACGTCCGTTTGCCGGTCCCCTACAACTGCACCTTCTGCCGGCGGCCCGTCTCCGACGAGTGCGAGATGGCGTCCAGCAGCTTGTGGCGCTTTACCGCGTGGTCAAAGTCCGGCTCGATCTTCGTGTTGGTGCGGATCGCCTTGGCGAAGTTGGCCCACATCTGGCCCACCTCGTAGGCTGAGCCGGCGTTCTGCACCTCCAGCGGCACCCACTTCAGGCGGTCCGGGATCGGCAGCTCCTGGAGCTGCTTGTCGTCCTTGCGTCCGCCCATGATGCGCAGGCTTTCCCCTGCCCCACCGCCGCCGCCCACCAGCATCAGCGTGCCCTCTTTGCCGTAGATCTCCATCTTGTAGCCGCTGCCGTGGTACGGGTGGACGCCCACGTAGGCGTTGACCACCGCGCCGCCTTCCAGCCTGCCGTTGATCATGATGTTGTCCGGCGATGTCACGTCCACGTACTTCTTCGTGTCGGTCTCGAACCACTGGGGGACCTGCGTGCTCACCACGCCCGATACCTCAGTGATCTCGCCCGCCACCATGCACAGCGCGTCAATGGAGTGGCCGAAGCCGATGGTCAGCGTGTTCGCCCCCAGCGTCGCGTCCCGCTGCCATGTGCGGTCCGATGGGCGGGTCAGCACGCCGCCGCCCTGCTGCATCAGGTTCACCGCCAGCACCTGGCCCACGTAGCCTTCCTTCACCAGCTCCGCCAGGCGCAGGAACGTCGGCGATGCGCGGCGCTGCAGGCCGACCATGGTGTGCACCTTCATCTTGCGGGCCAGGGCCGCCAACTCCTTGGTCTCCCTCAGGTTGGCGCCCAGGGGCCACTCGCAGTAGACGTTCTTGCCGGCCTCCAGCGCGTTCTTGGTCAGCACGTAGTGGGTGGGCACGCGCACCACCACGTCCACGGCCTCCACCTGGGGGTTGGCGTCCATGGTCTTGTCGTCGTGATAGGCCAACTCCACGCTGTACTTCTGGGCCGCGGCCCTCGCCGTGTCGTCGTGCGCGGTGCAGAGGGCGTACAGCTCCGTCTCCGGCAGCCGCTGTATTGCCGGTATGTGCGCCGATGGCCCCCACCTGCCAGTGGCGCCGATAAGTCCTACCCGTAGGCGATTGGATGTGGTCATGGTGTGCTCCCTTTCCCGTTTGCCGTTTTTACGAAGTCAACTGGTAGGCTGTTTTGAGCCAGCCTAGAAACTCGTCGTCCACGTCCAGTGGCGACGCTACTCGCACGTTGTTATGATACCTGTTTCTGGACACCTGCTCCGCCTTGAACACCCCCCGCTGGCGATAGGCCCCTCCGCGACGACCTGCACGATGAGGCAGTCCTTCCGCGCGTGGACGCCGACGAAAGCAACCCTTGCCTTAAGATGCACCGACGTCTTCTTCGGTTCCACGATGATTGGCCCCAGGGACACCAACTTCCCTAGCAGCGCCTCATACGCCGCTTTCAGCGCGGGCGAAGGGTTGATGGCGGTGTCAACTATAGTGGGCATAGTGCCAACATTCCTCATCCCGTCCTAAACTGGACCCCTTTTTCATCTTGCCCACACTCTTCAAGCAAGAACGCCACTTGTTGCATAAGCCGGTCAGTGCCAACGTTTAGTTCAAGGTACAGTTTGTTGGTCAGTTGGTGCGGCTCCCTAAAAGGCGTGCCAGATGCGTGCCTGGGCTCGGTATTTACTATGTGCCCTCGTGAAGTTATTCCTATTGGGCATTTTGCGGCGGTCAAGACGCCTTTAGTGACCAACCACTCAGCCACCGCAATGAATACAGCCCTCCAAGAGGTGGTAGGCTTCTCAGGGCCGCCTGCAAATCTTATCGCCTTTGGAAATGGAGACCCTTTGGTACTCGGCAAGGCATTGAATGAAACCCAGGTTCCAGAGGATAGTGGACCAACAGGGGGAACGCTCATTGGAGGGGTGCTTGGCATATTCCCGCCAATGCCTGGCATTGGAATTTCAGAAGCCGGGGTTGCCACAGTCGTACCAATAGCAGGTACTGCGCTAACAGAAAGGACGGCTGGGAGAACAGATCCACTAAGGAGACTGCGATACCATAAACTTACTATTTCCCTGGCAACAGTGTAAGAATTCTGACTGCTAACTGTAGCAGCGAAGACCTTCTTATCTCTTAACCTGCCTTCCCTCTTCAAATCATACATATCCCAGTGGTTGCCGTCAGTGAGGATCATGTACTGGATGTCCTCGAAAAGACAATTGGCTAAAACCTGGTCAAAACCAGCATCTAGCGGTTCTCCCAACCTCTTGGCTTCTACCAACGCAGCCGGTTGCTCACCATTCATAAGAACATAGTCTGCCCGCCTGTCCCGAGTCCCATAAACGGATTTGATCGGGTATTCCGTTCTAACCTTTTTTCGGTCTGTCGTATCCCATTCTAAAGCTTGAAGCAATGGATTAATCAGCACATTGCGGGTCGACGTTTCGTGCTCTCTCTGGAGAGAAGTCCCATCCACCTTTATCCTCTCGGCAAGTTGCTTTATCCTTTCAGCAAGTATGTCAATTTGGACATCCAACTCTTTTGAAGTCATATTATGGCACACTCACAGCAATTTTGGTGTTGAACCGCCGCGCAGGGACAACGCGCAACGCTGGCGGCAACGCTTCGCCGTGTTCAACGTACGATTCTACAAGTTTAGCTGCTACGTCTTGCGCAAACTCCAGGGTCTCAGCAAGCGTTCGGCCCTGGACAACCAGCCCCGGCAAGTCCTTACTGGTAGCCAGATAGACACCCTCCGGCAGAGCCTTGATGGTTATGCTAATGATAGCTTCTGGCATACGCTTTACCCTTTCCGGCTAACGTATGTGCACCCGAAGAGCGTTCCGCTGTCATGCTGAGCCATGACGGCAGTCAGGCGAAGCATCTAAGGCGATAGCCCCAAGAGCGTATCTTCTGTTAGAAAGCGGTAAGATCCTTCCAAGCCAGGCCTAAGATGCTTCACGATGCTCGTCCGCCTGCCAGCATACCACTTCTTCTACGTTCCCTTTCTTGCCAGCCTACGCTCCTCAATGCATAGGGACTCGCTCGTTCAGCATGACAAAGGAGCGCCTCGTTGTAACACCTGCCCCGCGTCGCGGAGGGAGGAACATCCTATTTCCTCCTCCAGCGTGCTGGTGTCGCCCTCCGGCAGGCCAAGCTCGCGCGCCTTCAGCAGGCGTCGCATGATCTCGCCACTGCGCGTCTTGGGCAGCGACTACACGGAGTCAGCCCGATGGTTCAGAAAATCACGGCCTTTTCAACGCCTTGTCATGCTCCCCCACATTGCGCATGAAGATGATTTCTCCGGACATTTCAAAGGTCATACGAAGTCTCTTTGAAGGGCGGGCTTCCCAGATGTTCTTCCTGCCTTCCATCTTCTTGACGCGCAGGCCGGGGTGATTTGGATTATCACCCAACAAAGCAAGCGCTTTGCGAACGCTCCGTTTCTCGGCACCGGTGAGCTTCTCATATGCCTGATCAAATTGCTCGGTGAAGAGGACCTCCACGGTTATGCTTTCCCCTCAAGATATTTCACTGCGTCGCCTGCTGACTTGAACCTCTTCACCCGGCCAGCTCTTATGTCTTCGTCTGCCTTGCGTTCCCCATTCTGACACTCTTCTGTCCAGAAGTAAGCCTGGCTAGCGTCCACAAGCTTCTTCGGCGTCAATACTATGCGCCCCTCCCCGTCAAGCGTGACCTCGACAAAGTCACCGGGCTGCATGTTAATCTTCACCCTGATTTCTTTAGGAAGAGTGACCTGACCACCTCTGGTTAACTTCGTTAGTGCTCCCATTGAGTTCCTCCACCATGGTTCATTGTATCATGATTAAAGGAAATCTTACGGCATATGGC
>JACQUI010000017.1 GCA_016210395.1 Chloroflexota bacterium
CTCCACGACCCCGCCCACGTCTCATGGCAGCCCATGTATCACTGGACCGATCAGAAGATCCGCGTCCACGCCCTCTACTGCCTGATCGCCTTCCTCCTGGCCCAGCTGCTCCGGCTGCTTGCGCGCCGGGCCGGCGATACTCGTTCGGTCACGGGAATCCTGAACGACTTGAACGAAGTCCAGGAATGCCTGGTGGTCCCCGTCTTGCGCAGCCCTGACGAGCGACCCCACCTCGAGAGCTGCCTGAACGTAACCGATCCCGCCCAACGTCGGCTGCTTAACGCGGTGGGCGTCCAGGGTTCGCCCGCCACCTCTAGCGCCTAAACAGAGACGCAGGCAGGGGTCCCGCCAAGGGAACACGCGAATTAACTTCGGAAAGTCCCGCTAGTCTAGTGTATTGCAAATGGCTTGATTAATGAACTGGGGAAGCGCACCTTTGGTGCATGCATAAACCAGCCCCTCCTCTCATGATGACTGCCGAACAACGCGACACTCTGAAAGCCTGGGTTCGGGCCCCGAGCACGCCCCAGAGCGTCGCCCTGCGGGCGAGGATCGTTCTGCGCGCCGCCGACGGCCTGGCCAACAGCCGGATCGCGGAGGAGGAGGACACGAGCCGTCCCACCGTCATCCTGTGGCGACGGCGTTTTGAGCAAGGCGGCCCCGCCGCCTTGCCCGAGATCGCACCCGGCAGGGGCCGGCCGGTGACTTACGGGGCCGACCGCGTGAAGGCGGTGGTGGAGGCGACCACCCAGACCAAGCCTGCTGGGGCAACCCACTGGAGCACCCGCAGCATGGCGCGGGCCCAGAAGATGGGTCACGCCACCGTGCACCGCATCTGGGTGGCCCACGGGTTACAGCCTCACCTGACCAAGCGGTTCAAGCTTTCCACAGACAAGCGCTTCACGGAGAAGCTCACCGACGTGGTGGGACTCTACCTGAACCCTCCCGACAAGGCGATCGTCCTGTGCGTCGACGAGAAGAGCCAGATCCAGGCGCTCCAGCGCACCAAGCCCGGCTTGCCCATGAAGAAGGGGCGCTGCGGGACCATGACCCACGATTACAAGCGGCATGGGACCACCACCCTGTTCGCCGCCCTGAACGTGCTCGAGGGGCAGGTTATCGGCGAGTGCATGGCGAAACACCGCCACCAGGAGTTCCTACGCTTCCTGCGGCGGCTGGACCGGGAGTTTCCTGAGGACACGCCGTTGCACCTGATCGTCGACAACTATGGGACTCACAACAAGCCCAAGGTGAAGGCATGGTTGGCCAGACACCCGCGCTTTTCGCTCCACTTCACGCCCACGAGCTCATCCTGGTTGAACTTGGTGGAGCGATGGTTCCGGGAGCTCACGGAGAAGCGGATACGGCGCGGGAGTTTCGACAGCGTCCCGGAGCTCATCGCCGCGATCGACGAATACCTGGCGGCGTCCAACGCAGACCCCAGGCCCTTTGTCTGGCAGGCCTCGGTGGAGTCCATCCTCAACAAGATCGCCAAGTGTAAAGCGGTTTACCAGACACTAGACTAGTTGTACATGCTGCATTTGCAGATACCCCAGCCATGGTGTTTGGGCTCCTTGAATCGCGAGCTTCCAATCTTTGTCGCCTTGGGAATCTGCCATTGCCCTCAAGAGCGGTCCTGCAATCGGCGCCGAGCTCCCCAAGACAGCCAGACGCCGGGCCCATTGCACAGAACGGTTCTGGTCATCCTCGGATGCAATCCCGTTCGCGCGACGCACGGCAAGCCGCGAAAAGAGCGGAACCAGCCAGTTCACGAGCACAGCCAAGGACGTCGTGAAGAATTCGGTCGTCCCGCGTGACACCGCGGACGCTAGCTTCGCGGCGAGTTCCTGCAGGAAATAGCCCCGGCGCAATTCAGCTTCCAGCCGTTCAGCGTCGTCGCCATTCGTCCCCGAAAGGGCCTTGGCGATCAATGCTAGGTGCTCGTCTTTCGGCCGCGCCCCCGCGTCCAACCAGCCGTCCACGGCTTGGCGGCTCACGCCAACCGCTGACGCCAAGTGGTCACGGGTCACGCCGGCCTTCTGCCTCAACTCGTTCAGATGTACGCCGAAGCCGTTCTCCTTGGCCCAGGAAGGAGTTAGGGGTCCCGGGGCACAGCCACTTGTGAGCCAGAGAGCGGCCGCCATTCGGATGCTGAGGTCGACGGCCACCAGACGCAGGTATGCCGCGAGGCCGGCCGCTGCGTCCTCAATTCGAGAAGCGGTCCCATACATCACCGAACCGAGCTGGTCCCACTGCTCGGCGTGCCACGCGATCGCGGCCGCAAGTTCTCTGACGTGGTGCAGGAGGCCGAAGGGTGGCGATGTGCGATCTGCGGATCAGAGGCGATTGAGTCGCCGATGAGTCTCGACACCGTGATCATGGATGAGACGCCGGTGTTCGCCTGGCCGGACCTCGCCCCGATGCTTCCCGACTCTGTGCCTCACCAATTCGCGAGAGTCACGAGGAAGGCGAACCTTGGCAGGCTCGGGCTTCACACCCTGCGACACACGCACGCATCGCACCTGCTCAAACAGGGCATACATGCGAAGGTCGTACAGGAGCGGCTCGGCCATAGCTCGATTCAGGTCACTCTCGACCTTTACTCCCACGTGGCCCCGGGCATGCAGGAAGCCGAGACCCTTCGGTTCGAGGCGGGCCTGGTCGCCGCGGGGTTGCAAACGCCGGTGCTAACGGTTCCGTGACCTCGTGTTTGCAAGATGTTTGCAAACGGCTCCCCGAACGGTTATTCGCCGGGGGGCCGTTTCGTATCTGGCGTAGGTATGGCGCGCCCGGCGAGATTCGAACTCGCGACCCCTGGTTCCGAAGACCAGTGCTCTATCCGCTGAGCTACGGGCGCACCGAGTGCGACTGACCGGTGGCACGGTCCGACGAGGCGCGTAACGGACGAAGGGCGGGAGTC
>JACQUI010000214.1 GCA_016210395.1 Chloroflexota bacterium
GAATTGAGCGGCTGCTGCCGTCCCGCCGAAAAGTTGAATCGTATTCTGCCGAGGGGTGCTGGAACTGACCAGAGGCGCTGCCGCGTAGGTCAGCTCGGGACTGGACAAGCTGCCGGGCGTCGCCGCGCCATCCAGGATCTCCAAGGAGCCGCCTCTATAGGGCCCGGCCACTTCAAGGCCGTACGTGATGCGCCTAGCTACGGAATTGACGAAAGGTTGCGCGACCCAGGTGCGCCACGGCGCGCGGCTGTCCGCTTCCGTGTGAAGTGACCGCACCTCTGCCACAGCTTGCTTTGATGCCGCATGAGGTTGGCCCTCAACGCGCCCGGCGAGAAGCAACCGCGTTTCCACCACTACCTGCACTGATGCTTCTTGGGGCTCGCCCATAACGTGCCCGGCGCGTAGCCCGCGGGTTTCCGTGATTAGTGCAGTGCTGACCGGCAGGCCACCGGGACGCAGTGTCCCGGCCACGACAGCCCTGGAAGGAATGATGGCAGTCGTTTCTCTTGTAGCCGTGTCCTCTGTGAAGGAAACGACCTCATCCGAAGGCGCAATCACGCTGCCTTCAGGGAGAACGCTGCCGGCCTGCGCGCTCACGGCCTCGCTGAGAACACGCATCGTTTTCAGGAAGGGGGCTGCCACCAAGACCGTGGGTGCTGGACTTGCAGTTTCGGCGGTGCTGCTCATGCTGGAGGAAGTAGTCAAGCCTACGAACCTGGCGATGTTGTTGCGTAGCGGCGTTGCCGTCAGCACTGACGGATCTGTTGTACTGCTGTCCGATGCTACGCCTGTACTGGAAAACCCAGCGGGGCTTTCCAACTTTGCCACCGTGTTGCGTGAAGGCGCGACATGAGTAGATTCGGGAGAAGGCATGGAGTTAGCAGGCGTTGCGCCACTGGATACTGGGACCGCAATGCTCTTGTCAGGCGTGGCGATAGCTTTGCCTGGCAGCGCCTTGGGGCCTGCATGCGGCGCTACCGTGGTGAGCAACACCTCAATTGGCACTGCGAGGGCTACGCCCGCGACGCAGAGCAGCGCCACGAGCAGAGCAGCGCCCGCCAAGACAATGCGCCTATACCTGCGGCGTACGAATAACATCCAGCTCTTATGCAGAGAACCCATGCGCCCTTTCCGAACCTCGGGCTTCAAGCTCGTGGGAGCACCCGTGGCGCGCTTCACGCCCATAGTGTCTGAAGATTGCTGGTTGCCAGGGCTAGGGCACTACAAGCAGGTGTTCCACTTTCGCACTGGCAGACCCACCACCGGCTGCTCTGGTGAACCAGAAGTCGGTGTTGGACAGCCGTAGGAACCCTTGGGTAATATTCCCGAGGAATGGGATCGCAAACACCGTCTCCGAGTTAGTCGTCGTATCAAAATAGACGACCGATTCGGACCCGTCCAACACACGGCGAAGGGCGAGTATCCTATCGCCGGCGTCTATGTCCAGAAGCAACAAGCCATAGGAGGTGAACTCAAGGAGCTGGTTCTTATCGGGGTCCAGGCGGACCAACCAGTTGCCCGTGTTCGCACTCAAAATAAACCAGGGCTTCCCGGAGGAGTCTACGACGGCGCGCGGCCTGTAGAGCCCTGTGGCCACAGGAATCTCATAGGGCACGTACCCGTAGAAGTCCTCGGTGCTGCCGATTTCCCACGCGTAGTTGCCCGGCGTGTCGGTCGGCAACACGGTCCAACGGGTTACCTCGTTGCTGGACACGTTGAGGCGGCCAATGTGGATAGTGTAGTAGGTGGTATAACCAGACGGATACACATCCTTGGCCCCGCTGAACCAGACCGTGTCCCCGCTCACCGCCAGCACGGAAGGCCGCTCCGTCGGCAGCGTCCACTGGGTGATATCGTTGCTGACCGGGTCCAAACGCCCGACCTTGGCGTCATCCGTGAGAGAGAACCACATGTAGCCTGTGGCGGCGTCTCGCCCGAAGAACCTGAGTGGTGTACCCGCAGGGGCCAATGCCCATTCTGTGAAATCGTTGGTTGCCGGGTTGAGCCGGCCTATCTTGGCCGCACTCTGACTGAAATACCATACGTTGTCGCTGCCGTCTACCCAGAAGAGGAGAGCGTCGCCACCGGCTGTAGGCAACTGCCAGCGCGTAAACTTGTTGGCGGCGGGTTCTAGTGTGCCGAGCATATCGGCGGCGGGTTCGGTGAAAAACACGTTGCCTCCGACCATCGCCATACTGGTCCCAACGGCGTTGGCGGTGGGCCATTCCACTAGGTCATTCGTGATCGGGTTGAGTTGGGCGATCCTCCCTGGATCGCTTCCAGGCGCCGCCAGCATATGCTCCGCAAAGTAAACCGGTGAACTCGTCGCGGAAGCGTCCTTGGCCAGGCCCCAGGCGTTGTCGCTGAAGGTGTGCGGCACGGTCCAGCGCGTAAGTGTGGCTGCGCCTGCAAATACCGGCGTCGCCAGAGCCGCGCCCAGCGCCACGACCGCGAGCGCTGCGCCAAGCCGTGCCATGCGGGGGCGGCGACGGCTGAAGACCACTACCGCGCCTACCGCCAGCAACCCAAGGCCGGCGAGGACCGATCCCAGGAGAAGAGTGGAGGGCCTCCTTCCTCCTGTGCGGTAGGGCGTCACCACCTCAGAGCGGGGCGCCACGTTGGATGTTATGGCTGGGATACTGCTTTGTACGGGAAGAGCCTCTTGCGTTGTCGGCGCGGCGCTGCGAGCCGGCGGCGACACGGGCAAGCCCACGGAGGTCTTGCCGTCAACGGCGGCGGCGCCCAAACTTGGGCCGGCTGCCGCCTCGTGGCTGAACCACGAGGTGGAAATCGCCACTGCCAGGAGCGCCAACAGCACTACCCCAGCGAATAACGCCGCGTAGGCCCACGCCCGTTTCCCCAGAATCAAAGTTGCCATTGCCTCACCTCAATGATGCTGAATTCGTCCAGATGTTGAGCGACGCCTTAGGAAACCAATAATTCCTGCTACGAGCATGGCCACGCCTGCAGCGCCGGCCGCGGACAACAAGGCTAACTTCTGACCGGAGAGACCGGGCTGTGGCGTCTGGGAGCCGCCATTCGTCGTTGTGGGTAGGAGCGGCTGGACCTCGGAAGGAATAGTCCTCACGTTGGGAGCGAGCGTCCTTGTTTCACCGTCCAGCGAGGTCACTTGCGGCTGCAGTGATTGAGGGGTAGGAGCGGGGGTTTGAGCGACGGCTGAGGATACCGATAGAAGCAACAAACAGAGCGTGAAGGCGATTCTGCTTAGCCACGCGAAGACACCCGGCAGTCTCCTTTGCACAAGTCCTTCTTTCAGGGTGAGACACACGTGATCTGCGACGCTTCCAATGCGTACGGGCCAAAGACTCCCTTGCCCGTCCGTCCCAACGGTGTCTACGTAAACAACCGTATGCAGTATCCGCAAGAATATGTATGACATCCTGAGGGGACACTATACTCCAAACGTAGGCGTTTGCAAGAAGAAGCGCGCACTGCGGTTGGCGCGTAGAGGAGCGCATGCCTTGCGCCCGTTCCTTCCCCCTTGCCCTCTCAGCGAAGGCGACGCGGCGCGCCCTCATGGACCGCATCGAAAGCGAGGGTATGGCAGTAGTGGCGGGCCACTTCCCAGCGCCGGGCTTTGGCCGGCTGGCCCGTGTGGACGGCAAGCGCGTATGGCGGGGGGTGTAAGGTGAGCGTGCCTGGTCGCCTTCCCCGTTCCAGACAAAGGGCAAAGGTTCGATGCCCTAATCAATGTTTTCCAACGCAGAAGACAAAATCGGCTTCGACTGCAAGGCCCTTTGTTCCAGGACGAAAGTTATCGGTTTGTCGCAGAAGAGGAGCCGAAACGAGAGGTCCCTGCACAAGTTCAGCGCAAGGGAACGCAGATCTTATTGTTGCTACCATACCTCGCGCTAAGCTCTCGGGGGCTTGTTTCTTTCCTCCAATGCGACACACAATTACCCCTTCGTCTGCCACAAGATCGGCAATGCCTTGCCAAGCCTCAGCCAGGAATTGCCAATAGATTTCTGGCTTGCTATGACGATCATCCTTTGAAACCTGACCATATGTAGGTTTTGGGGCACCGCCTAAGAACCAAAGACGCAACCACTGGTCTTCTTCGAAGTTAGTGACATCCAAGTAAGGGGGCGAGGTAATCACTGCCCGCACCTTTCTGGTGTGGCAGCCGAACATCCATGTCGCTCGCCTTACATCGCCTTGTAGTGCAATCCCAAACCGTGATGGGCTACCTTGTTCGAGGCGAAAGACTGCCCGATTTCTCAGTATATTGAATACCGGTCGCCTGGCCGCCTTCAGGCCACGTTCCTTCCAGAATCGGACAGAGTAGTCTGGCTTGGTACTTATGGTTCTCGGCATCTGATTGCTGAAATAGGAGTGAGATCTGTCCATTTCACCATGAAGAGAACCCAGCGCCAGTGCAGCTATGAACCTGTCTGTAGCATCCCGCCGCCAATCAAGTCTCCTCCGGAGAAAAAGGATTTCACGAAGTGTTCGGTAATGAAATGCTCGTGCAAAGAAGAGGGGCAAAGAGTGCCGCTCTTCATCTAGGGGCGAAATCGCAGTCTCCTGGAAGGCCACTTCCAGTTCACAGAGCCGTGTGATGATTGCGTCAAAGGGTGGAACATAGGCCTTTGCACCAGTGATGCATGCCGCAACGGGATTGACGTCAGAAGCAAGGGCATACCTATCCAGCAGTAAGCTCTCAAGAAGCGTTGTCCCCCTACCACTGAAGGGATCAAATACTGTGTCCCCTGGTCTTGTGTGAGCAAGCACATGTTCTCGCACAAAACTGTGGGGGAACATGGCAAAGTAAGGACAAAGCGCGTGAAGCCTGTGCTTGGCTAACGACATGAAAAAACCTGCAGGGAAAACGACAGACAAAGGCAGAGGCCGGGAGCCATTATAGCCCTCCGGCCTCCGCCCATTCTAGTGAAGGGTCTCAACTTACCGAGGGAACCAGTCCCCCAGAAGCCACTCTCTCCAAGGTTCCGGCCTCCTTAGCGGAGATGGCCAGCCCAAGAACCTTTTTGGCTTTCGCTACTGCGAGAACGATGTTGTTCTTCTGTGGTGTAACGTTCCCCTGAGGCCCCACGAGAGAACCCTGCCACATAGTATCGCGCCGGGACCAATCCAGCTCTGCCAATTGCTGGACGAGGGCCTTCTGCCTGGAAGTGAGACTTCCATCAGTATTGGCATCCAGCTCCAGAATACCGTGACCCACCCCACAGAGAACAAGGAGGCCGCCACCAATGAAGTGAAGGAAATCCTGCCGCATTCCGGGAATGTCTGTGGCCAGACCGCTTTCCAGTGGTCTCTCTGCCACTTTTCTCCACTGTTCGTTGGCCTGAGCGAACGCGTCAAAGAAACGAACAATTCGCTCCTTCCACAACTCCTTAGCAGGCGTCACTATCTGTTCAGCCTGCTTCAGCATTGCTTCGCCATAGAGGGACCAGTCGCCCACAACGAGTTGTAGAATGCCCTGCTTGACCTGGTTCGTGGTGAACAACATCAGGGAATTCTTTCCAACTGTGCCAATGCGCTCAACACGACCTTTGAATATGGCCGCCTCATTGCTGGTTTCCCTGGTTAGCCAGTTGATGGGCTCCCTTCCGTCGTATTCCACTAACAGCGCCTTTGCCAACGGCATGACCTGCGCAGCATCATAGAAGTCTTGATGCACCTGATCCAGGTCCGCCTCTTCAATGATGGTGACGCCTACGGCATCCCGTTCCAACTCAGGTCTTTGAGCCAGTGCTTGACGCAAGGCCTCAAGCCTGTGCTGACCGTCGGTCACAAACAGGTACTCCTCGGATGGCAGCACGAACACACAGGGCCGTGTCGCTCCGGTATTCTGATAGGCGAACACCTGCAGCGGCTGGGCAGCGTTGAGCATAATTGGGGGCATAAGGTACCTCTGCTCGCTACAAAGGTACGCGACGATTTCCCGAACATGGCTTTGGTCAAGCGGTCTGTTGCGGTGCAGGGAAGGGTCATCCTTCTTTCCAGTGCTGTCGCGTTTGGCAAGGGTCAACAGCATACGCACTGGAAGGCTGGTTGACACAAACCGTCGTCCCGCTTGGGTGTACATTATCCCTGTGACTGGGCGCCCGAAGTTCATCATTGCCGCTTCAGCAGCAGCGTTGAATGCTTCTTGGAGGGTGGGGAATTCTCTGGTAGTTGACTTGGCGTTTCCTGTAGCCACCGTAGTACTCCTGTAGTGTGTTAGAATGAGGATGTGCTCCGAGAGGCGCGTGGCGTGGTTGACGAAACGGCCATATGCCTTTCGGTGGAGCTACTATGGCCAGAGAGGCGGCAGCTCAAGTTGTCTCTCTGGCCGGTTTTCTTTTCAGCGCGTCGGATATCCCTCCGGCGTATGTGGTACGCGCATATTAGCACGTCGTACGCGCCCATGCAAGTACCCCACTGGGCTAGGTTACGCGTCGTATCGCGCAGCCGCCTACGTCTGCTACCGTGCCATGCCAAACAGCCTGGGGAGGCCGTATCCCCCCGGTGCCCCTTGCCTCCCTGTCCGCTTGCCGCATGTCCGTATGCCCCCGTCCCCCTCCCCCTCTCCCTTGCCCGTTTGCCCGTTTGCCCGTATGCTCCCCCTATGCACCTCTCCCACCTGGCCCTTGCCAACTTCCGCAGCTTCCAGAGCCTGCGCCTGGACTTGCCGCCGGGCCTCGTCGTCATCCACGGGGCCAACGGCCAGGGCAAGTCCAACCTCCTCGAGGCTGCCTATCTGCTCTCCATCGCCAAGTCCTACCGCACCAACGTGGAGCGGGAGCTGATGAGCTGGGAGGCCGTCAAGGCTGCCGAAGACGGCGGCCCCGCCGCCGCCTTGGCCAACCAGACCATCGTCAGCGGCGACGTCGAGACCACAACAGGCAGGCTGCGCATCATCGTCGGCTTGCGCCTGTCGCCGGAGGGCAACGGCGGCGGGACGCAAGCGCAGAAGGAGATACGGGTCAACGGCGCTGCCACGTCGGCCTCGGGACTGGTAGGGCAGATGAACGCGGTGCTCTTCACCGCCGCCGACGTTGACCTGGTGCTGGGGCCGCCTTCGGGCCGCCGCCGCTTCCTGGACATCCTCATCTCCCAGGCGGACCGCCCCTATCTGCGCGCCCTCCAGCGCTACCAGCGCGTCCTAGCCCAGCGCAACTCCCTGCTGCGCCAGGTGCGGGAGGGCCACGCTGCCGCCGACGAGCTGGACTTCTGGGACGCGGAGCTGGCGAAGGAGGGAAGCGCTGTTATCGCACGGCGTGACGAGGTGGTGGGGCGGCTTTCGCCCCTGTCGGCGGAGGCGTACCGGACGCTTGCCGGCGGCGAGGCATTCTCTCTGGCGTATCAGCCGTCGGTGTCCGCCGGGACGATGGCGCAGGCGGTGGCAGGCAACCGCGCCGCCGAGGTCCGCGCCGGCCTGACCCTATCCGGCCCCCACCGCGACGACCTTCTGCTGGCCATAGACGGCATGCCCGCCGCTACCTACGCGTCGCGGGGCCAGGCGCGGACGATTGGGCTGGCCCTGCGCCTGGCCGAGGCCACCTTCTTGCGCGAGGCCCGCCGCCAGGAGCCGGTCTTGCTGCTGGACGACGTGCTTTCGGAGCTGGACCCGCAGCGGCGCAGGCGCGTGCTGGAGGAGGCGGCCCGCTGCCAGCAGGCCATCGTGACCACGGCCGAGCCCGCCCTGGCGCGCGAAGGGCCGGCGTCCGTGGCGGCGGTGGTGCGGGTGGAGAAGGGGAGGGTGGAGACCGCTTGATGGTGCAGTCTGCCGCTCATTTTGAGACGAGCCTGCGATACAAGGCCTGCGTCTCAGGCGATGGGGCAGCCCCGAGCTCCTCCGACAGCAGCGTCTCGAGGCGCTGGTAGGCGCGGGCGGCTTCAGCATGGTTGGCTCCGGCGGCATAGGCCCGCATGAGCAACTGGTGCGCGCTCTCCCGGTAGGGGTCCAGGGCAACAGCCTCGATAGCCGTCTCTACGGCGAGCGTGGCCTCGCCGGAAGCCAGCCACATGTGCGTGTGGCACTCCAATGCTCGAACAAGCTGCCGGGCGAGCTTGTCACGTTGCGACTCCACCCACGGGCCGTCGCAGTCCGGCAAGAAAGGCCTCCGGCAGATGTTGGACGTGATCGTGGCCGGCCCCAGGATGCGTCCGGTCTCGCCGGTCCGCAGGGCCAGCTCAGCCTGGTCAATTGCGGCGGAGGCTGCTTCCAGGTCAACCCACACATCCGCAGGGAGGACCAGCCGGTACAACCCGAAGCCACTGGTGATGTTGAGGCCCAGAGCGTCCAGCCCGGCTGTTGAAAGCAGGCCCTTCAGCCGGCTGATGATGGCGCTGAGCGCCACGTCCCAGGCGGGAGGCATGTCACCCGGCCAGATAACCTCCGCAAGGTCTTCCTTCGCTACGGGACGCGTGCGTTCTACCGCCAGGTACGAGAAGGCAAGACGCGACTGCTTCCCGCGGAAGCTGCGTTCGTCCGCCACGATCTTGCCTTCGCGCTCTATCGCCAGGGGGCCGGTGAGGTAAACTCTGATGCTCATTGCCGCCAAAGATACGCCAAAGATATGACAAGACCTGGGTGGTAGTATAGCCCCATCTCATATCAAGGAGGCCGAAATGGCTTACGTGGTGACCTGCCCATGCGGTGTGACGATCAGGGACAACAATGTGGACCAGTTTGTAAAAGCAGTGCAAAAGCACGGCAAAGAGGTCCACAACCAGAGCGCCTCTAAGGAAGAGGTCCTGGCCATGGCGCGGCAGGAGTAGGAGCTGTCTGGAAGCTGCGATAAGAAGGGGCGCCTCTGCCCGAGGCGCCCCTTCCTTTTCCCCGTGGGGTGTTTCAGGAAGACGTTACAGCCGCTCCATCTCGTCGCCGCGCGGCGGACGCCAGCCGCCCGCTGCGCGAATGGCCTGGTTGACTGCGCCGACGATGTTGGAGACGTACTCCATGTCCCGCGCGGCGTAGGCGTTGACGTGTTGCCCCTCGACCACGAGCCGGACGGCGTACTGCCGGCGGGCCGTGAGCCGCACAACCATCCCCACGGTGATGAGACCGAAGCCCAGGACTGCGCCCGCAGCGCCCAGGGACGCGCCGAAGAACAGGAACAGGATGCCCGTTGCCACCAGGGCCAGGACCCGCCCCTGGTTGGGGCGCACAGGGAGCATGGCAGCATCGGACACGTCGCGGGGGTTGTAGGATGCGCCGGGGAAGACCATGCGCTGGCTGGTAATCAGGATGCCTGCCTGGTCGTTGGCGTAGTAGGTGGTCTCCTGGTTCACAGCGCCTCGCTTAGCTCCAGGGGAATGCCGTCCGGGTCCAGAAAATAGGCAACGCGCGGGCGTCCCGGCGCTCCGGCCACAGGCGCACCCTTGAACCGGACGCCCTTCCCTTGCATCTCGTGGTACGTCTTGCCCACGTCGTCGGCGTAGAAGGCGATGTGCGCCGATCCCACGTTGTTGGTCGCCAGGTCAATGGCCTTGCCCCTGGGAGTGAGGTACTGGATGAGCTCCAGCCGGAAGTCTCCCAGGAGCAGGTGGGCGACTCTCAGGTGCGCGTCCCGGAAGCCGGTGATCTGCTGAATGCCTTCTCCCTTGGCCTCGAAGACGTTCTCCACACGAAAGCCGATGAGGTCACGATAGAAGGCGACGGAGCGGTCCAGGTCGCTGACGGTGAAGGAGGAGTGGTTGTGGGCGGTGATCATGTATCGCGCTACCGGTACGTTCGCTCATTCCTGCGGCGAATGTCCAAGAGGACCACGCTTTGTTCCCTATCGTTGATATCAAACAGCAGGCGAAAGTCCCCAACTCGGTATCGGTATTGTGCGACGCGCATTTCCCTGAGCCGTACCACCCCTGGCATACGCAGGTCCTCTTGCAGGCGGTCCAACGCTGCCTTTATCCGCAGCATGTCCTGAGGCTGAAACTCAAGGAACGCCCTTCTGGCCTTGGGAGCGAAGAGCAGGCGGTGCATCTGCTAGAGGAGGCCCACCTCTTTGTAGACCTCCGCCGCGGGCGTGGCAAGCCCTCTAGATACATCCTGGTCTGCCTGCATGAGCTCTTGTGTGAATAGCGGGTCGGCCAGGTCTTTGAGCGCTTCCATGATTTCCAGGTAGCGTTCCACGTCCATGAGGACGGCCACCGGCTTGCCGGTCTGCGTCACCACTACATCCTGGCCGTCCGTGCGAATAGCCTCAAGGATGTGGCTCAGGTCCCTACGCAGCTCGTGAACACCGATGAATGGGTTCTGCAGAATGGTAAGCATGGTCCCACCGTTACGCTTTCACAACGTTTGCGTTATGCGCACAGCATAGCATGTTGCGGCATGTTGGAGCATGCCTGGAAAGCATCCAACGGTAAGCTGCTTCACGCCGGAGGCCTTGGCGTCATCCATGTGCCGACGGCCAGGGCAATGAGCTTGCCGCTGGAGTCGGTGATGGCGGCCTCGCCCACGGAGATGAGGCTGCCCTTGTGAGTGATACGCCCCTCGGCGGTCAGGACGCCTTCGCGGGCGGGCGCGATGAAGTTCATCTTCAACTCAATGGTGATGATGGGCAGGCCGGGGCTCAGGCTGCCCAAAGCGCCGGAGATAGCCTGGTCCGCCAGCATCATGAGCGCCCCGCCCTGAACGACGCCTGCGCCTTGCAGGTGCCGGGGCTTGATGGCCATGCGCACCCTGGCGTGGCCGCCGGCGCGCTCCACCGTCTCTGTGCCAATCATATCTGCGAAGTTCGCAGGTTCAAAGGGCTGGACCGGATGCGAGTTGGTCTGCGTCACACGAGGCTCCCAATGTGATGATGTCCCCTAGTCTACCATGCGAGGGCAATGGGCCCGATGACGCGCGGCCACATCGCGTTTGCGGATGAGCAGTGTTTGGCAATAGCGGGGCGCGAGCTGCTGCAGCCCTGCGCGCGAGGATTTAGGGATGAGGGATGTCCTGACGCACCGGGATCGGCGACAAGGTCGGGACTTTGCGAGGTGGGGCGATTGGCTGTTTGATCGCCTTGCTCCAGCATGACAGTGCGTGCACTAAGCGGAGCGTCCGATGACGTCGTTGATGGACACCTTGCGGCGTTGCTGGCGGGGTCGCACCTGGTCCAGCATATCGAGCTGGATCGCCTGGATTTCCACCAGTCGCTGCCACTGCTGTGCGATGAGGTGGTCTATTTTCTCGGTGAGCAGACGGATCTCCAGCTCCGCTTTTAGATTGACACGGAACTCGTTTTCGGCGCGCAGGCGGTCGCGGGCCTCCTGGCGGTTCTGACTCATCATGATGACGGGCGCCTGAAGCGCGGCCACGCAGGAAAGGATGAGGTTCAGGAAGATGAACGGGTAGGGGTCAAAGGGCCTTCCGAAGAAGGCGACGGCGTTCACGATGATCCACGCCGTGATGATTACGGAGAAGGCGCCCAGGAACTTCCAGCTTCCGCCAAAGGAGGCGAGGCGGTCGGCCACGCGCTCGCCGAGTTTCCGGCTCTTGTCATACTCGGCGTTCATGTCCTTTGTCAGGATCTCATGCTCATGGAGCCCTTTGACGACGTTCTGCTCCAGGGCCGAAAGGGCCCCCCGCTCCGTTTGCAGGATTTCCTCAACGTGCTGGAGACGGTAGGTGGTCAAGTGGGGGATGCAGATGTAGCCGTCTGCGTTCCAGGTCGGGAACTGCTTCTTGATGGTCTCGGCGACGGAGGGACGCACCAGTGCGGCAGGGATGATGCTGGCGAGGGGCACCCGCTTGCCGCAGACCTGGCACTGGTGGGACTGACCGTTGTTTCGCTGAGTTCCCATGTTGCAGTAAACTTTCTTACCACAAGGGGGCTTTGTGGCGTCCGTCCCAGGTATGAACTACCCCGACGGATAGATAACATACTACATTGTCAGCAAAAACTCTAGAGGGGTGAACGGTCAATTGGGAGCGCATCTGCGCCATGCCGGCGGGGGCCACAACAAGAAGGGGCGGGTACACACCCGCCCCTGATGCGGCGTCGCTCCTGAGAGGAGCGACATGATGCTCAGCCCTGAAGGCTGGTGCAAAGAAAGCCAATTGAGATGGTTTCTAGGCCCCCTACACCGTCATGACCACCTTGATGGAGCTGTCCAGCTTGCGGGCGTAGGTGTCGTAGGCTTTTTGCACGTCTCCAAAGCTCATGCGGTGGGTGATGAGGTGGGAGAGGTCCAAGCGTCCCTGCTCGACCAGCTTGACGCATTGGCCTATCGCGCCGGTGGGGTCGTCGCTGCGGGAGCTGGAGATGTTCTGGACCATGATCTGCTGGTCGAACATCTTGCCCCAGTCCAGGGTCAGCTTGTCCTCCCACTGGATGCCGAAGAGGGTGACATGCCCGTACCGCTTGACCACGTAGAAGGACTGGTTGAGCGTTGCCTCTTCGCCTGCCGCCTCGACGACGATGTCGGCCATTGCGCCGCCGGTGATCTCCCCTACGGCTTCCAGGACGTTGTCCCTGCGAGCGTTGACGACGTGGGTTGCGCCCAGCTTCTTCGCCATGTCCAACCGGTAGTCCAGGAAGTCCGTCACGATGACTTGTGAAGCGCCAAGCATGGCTATGAGCGCCGTGAAGTTGAGGCCGATGGCCCCTTGCCCCAGAATTGCGACGCGCTTGCCAAGCACGTTGGGCATGCGCTGGCAGGCGTGAAGGACGGTGCCCATAGGCTGGCACATGAGCCACACAGCGGGGTCGCCACCGTCAGGTACGGGGATCATGCGGGAGGGCTTCTCCACCAGGTACTCCATCAGCCCGCCGCGGGTGGTGGGCAGCACAATGACTCGCTGGCCCTCCGTGACTGCCTTGGACCGGCTCACCTCGACGACGCCGATGCACTCGTGGCAGGGGCGGCCGAGTTCCAGCGGGTACTCCTCCTCCGGCAGCACCTTGTCATAGTGGCGCAGGTCGCTGCCGCAGATAGAGAGGCGCTCGGCGCGGATGAGCGCTTCCCCCTCGGCGGGGGTGGGTTTGTCCGCCTCCACAAAGGCGAACTGCCTGGGGCC